>CAMJQJ010000085.1 GCA_946408025.1 uncultured Faecalitalea sp. | reverse complement strand
TAAGGAATTCGAACTAGAAGCTACTGCCGCTTTCACACCGCCACCAGTGTATTTAACTGTATAAAGAATCAATGCAATAACAATACCGATTAGGGCGATTGCTGTTAAATCCAATCCAGAATAAGCAGCTAACAAGAATCCAGCGAAGAAATATACAACTGTATTTTTGTTAACCATTGTAGTTAATAACATTGCAAATCCGAAGAATGCGATGATGTTGGCACCTAATGTAACACCATCAGTAACCCATGCAGGAATTACACTAGCGATTGATTGTACAAGATCTGCTCCAAAGTATACTGATAAGAATACTGGAATGATTGTACAAATTACATATAATGATGGTCCGTATACGATATCAATACGTTTAGCTTTTTTGAAATCTTCTCTTTCAACAGCTGCATCAATCATGTGTGTAAATTGAATACGAATTACATCCGCACAAGTTTCGATAATTGTTGATAACAATGTCATTGGTACTGCAATTGTGATTGCTGTTTCGATGTTTGCACCTGACATAATACAAATTGCACAACCAACTAAAGAACCCATGTTCATATCAATTCCAGAAGCACCAATTGACATCATACCTAATGTTGCCAATTCCATTTGGGCTCCAACTGCTAAACCAACTTGTAAATTACCAAGTAACAAACCACAAATTGTACATGTCAATAATGGTCTTTCGAAGTTTAGACGTCCAAACATTCTGGAATCTAATTTCATCATAATAGAAATTAAAACCACGATTAGTGTATAAGCTAATTTCATAAATAACTTCTCCTTCTACAAATTTAAGAATTATAAATCTAATGATTCACGTTTTGTTGTTGGCAATTGTTGCATGAACAATTGACAACCTGTTGCTTTGATCTTACGAAGATCTTCCTCTTCCTCAGGTGTCAAATAAACTACATCTCCATAGTTTTTTGACCCATCTTTTTTGGCAATACCACCAAGATTCAATTCTTTAAATACTGGATGTGCTGTGATATATCCTGCTGCATCTTTTGTTGATCCAAAAATAATGAATACCGAATCACTTAATGAATCAATCTTTTCTGCTCTTTCAACTGCTTTAGCTACAGAGAATACATTCAATTTAACTCCTGCTGGTTTTGCCATATTTAATGCCATCTTTTGGAAATCATCTCCAGCCGCTTTATCATCAATAACAATTATTCTCGTTGCTCCCAAGAAATGTGTCCAAGTAAATGCTACTTGCCCATGTACCAATCGATGGTCGATCCGTAGTGCTTTAATCATAATTTTCACCTCCGTTTCTCTTACAGATCATCTTCAATGTCCGTCATATTGCTTATAAAGTCGTTACAATAAACAGCATTAAATTCTTTTTCATTAAACTTCTTTTTCAAAGTTTCTACATCAGGCTCCATCAAGATAAAATCAATCAAGAGTCCTAAACTAGTATTTGTAATTAGATGGAAATCATATGTTTTCAAAGCTGCGACAAACCCATTATTTACTGATCCACCAAACAAATCTGTGAATACAAACAATTCTTCTTCTGAACCTTTAGAGTCCATTACTTTTTGAATTGTTTCTTGAAGATTAAAATCTGGCGATGTATAACAATTAAACGCTTCTACATTTTCAGCCCCGGCAATAATTTGTAGTGCTGATTTAAACCCCTCTGCAAGCGTTCCATGTGTCGCAATAACTATTTTTCTTTTACTCATATTCAATCCTCCCTATAAATAAACGAATAAATATATTTCATTTCAGAATCCGGAATTTGGATACTATAATGTTTCTCTATATTTCCAAACGATGCTTTTATATCCTCTATAAAATCTCCATGCTCTTTCACAAATGCTTCCGTTGCACTGTCTTCTCGAATCATTCCTGTTTTAGTTACAAGTCTTTCAACAAGAATACAAACGTGAATATAAATACCTACCAGCGTTCTACCTTCAAGTTCCACATGGCGACGTTTCTGTAAATCTTCAACCGCGATTGTTGTCTCATCCATAAGTGGTTTTGGATTTAAAATCGTTAAATAATTCAACACATTCATCAAAGAAAAGTTTGTACGAATGTTGATAATCAATTGTTTTAAATTGTTATCATCCAAATACATATTTAATTTTGATGACACCAAATCCAAGTTTGTCGTTGTCACAATATCCTCTAATGGAATAAATACAACGTCACTTATTAACGGATTGTCTGTACCTGTTATAAATAGTATGTTGTACATTTGTTGAAGTTCATTAATATCATCAATCAATGAATCAAACGGTACAGCTCTTAAATCAACAGGTATTTCTTCCGGGAAGGAATCTGCAAATAAGTCTGCCATTCTTTGAGATGTCTGTAATCCACTTTCACTCGTAAATAAGATGACATCCTTCTTTTTACCTTTTAAGATAGCGTAATCTACCTTGTAGTTCTTATCTGCATCTATAAAATATCGATCAATTGGATCACCATTTTTGATCTTATAACCAATATCTAAAGCCATTTTAGTTGTTACATTGTTAATAAGTGCCACATTTCTATTTTTTGTGAATTCCTCATCCGCAATGTTTTCCAACGACCCCATGTCAACCATAATGCAAAGGTCTGCATAAGCGTTAACTCTAGACAATTTATCTCTTAGAGTTGCACGAATCTCTTCCACCGTTGTCGTTACTG
>CAMJQJ010000084.1 GCA_946408025.1 uncultured Faecalitalea sp. | reverse complement strand
AAGACAACTACTTATCTAATACTAACGCTAGAGTGTATGTAGACCGTTGCCGAGTAGATGCCGTAAACGTTTCTAAGAATCTAGTTCAAATTCATGGAATTTGGGTCAACCCTACACCATTAATCGAGGTAGCATGACGTTAAAAGAAGAATACGATTTTTTATGTGATAGAATCGAGGACTTGAAACATCATATAAAAAACGCAAAAGATAAAGATGTAAGTCCTATGACTATTCAAATGAAATACATGAAAAATTATCAGTCTATTTTGAAGTATCGTATAGAAAAAAAATAGATCTAGACGAAAGATAGACGAAAGTTAGACAAAAAAAAGAGGTGAATTAGATGATTCAACCATGGGTTTTCAGTATAGAATGGGAAAATCATTGTAGAAACTGTACGCATAATTCGAGCGACTATTGGTGTGACAAATATAATTGTTGTCCATGCCAGGCTTTAACATTATGCAATGCAGATAAATTTTGCTTTGAAGAAAAGAAAGATGATTAATTTCTATTTATATACTTAGGTGTATATCGTTATTACTATATTTGAATTGACACAACTATATTTTATTGACGTATTGGGTGGAGCAATCCACCCTTTTTTATTTGCTTTAAAATAATTAAAAAAACTAAAATAATGCTTGTATATGTAATACATATATGGTAATATATAGGTGTAAAGATAAGGTATAAAAAAAGGTGAAGAAAATGACAAGAGAAGAAAGAATAAGAAAAATCGAAGAAAGAAGACAAAGAAGATTAGAAAATCCAAATACTTACACAATCAATGAACAAGATGGTTTGTACATCATTCAAATTTACAATGGATGTGATATGTTACTAGAAAATAAATGTTATAAAAAATTAGGCAGCGCTTTAAACCAAGCTAAAAAATGGAATGCGGTTGAAAGATAAATAATCAATAAGTGAGGCGATAACACTTACAACACCAGCATAAAAGAAAGATGAGGAAAAGAAAATGAAATTAGAACAATTAAGAAAATTTAAAGAATTCAAAGATGTGGTAGACAATGATCATGCAAAAGAAATTGCGGATGAATTAAACAGAAGCCGTGAAGTATACTATACCACTGATAAAGGATATGGTACTCAAGAAATAAGCGATGTATTAGATGAAAAAATAATCGAATGGAATAATGGAATTGGAAAGCTGGATGGATTCATTGAAATTGAAGTTCATGAAAACGGCATTCCTAAAACATTAGAAATTCCTGTAGAAATAGAAGTGGAAAATTGGAACGAAGAATCGAATTGTTTCGAGATGGAAACAGTTGGAATTAAAGATATTGAAGAATGGTAAAAGGAGAAATGAATATGAAAAAGAACGATATTATTAATAAAATCAACTTTATTATCGAAGATGATTCAAAACTTGAAAAAGATGGGATTATTGAAATGTTCAAATCTTTAAGTAAGAATCAATTAAGAGAATTAGTTGATTCAAGCATTTCAGAACCAATCAGATTTTACCACCATCATGGTTGGGATTGTGATGTGATGTACAATCCTAAATCACGTGAATTGCTGGAAATAACAAATGGCTAGTAAAGCACAACTTAAAGCAAGTAAAAAGTATTGTGATAAAAATACTTTTATTAAATCAGTTAGATTTAATCACATCACAGAATCAGATCTAATTGAATACATTGAAAACTCGCATGAACCATTTGCTACACTAGTTAAAAGGTTGATAAGAGAAGAAATAAAAAGCAAGATGAAGCTAAGTTAAGCAAAAAATATAAACATGAAGAAACAGACATATAGGAGGGAAAGAAATGTCAGATGCAGAAAAAATTCAAGCTTTAAGGGATGCCGAAGACAATTGGTACATCGATCATGGTAGTATCTTTTGTTTAGAAGAAGGAGATGAATACAATGAAGAATGTTATTAAACACAGACTTCCAAGCACAAGAGAAGAATGGCTAAGCAAAAGATTAAAAGGTATTGGTGGATCTGATGCAGGAGCGATTCTAGGATTCAATCCTTACAAATCACCATATACGCTATGGTGCGAAAAGACAGGTCGAATTCATAACGACACAGACAACGAAGCAATGAGGATTGGACGTGATTTAGAAGACTATGTAGCGCAGCGATTCACAGAAGCGACAGGAAAAAAAGTACGCAAAAGTGGATTTAGTTATCAGTCAAAAGAACATCCATTCATGCTTGCGAACGTTGACCGATTGATCGTAGGAGAAAATGCAGGGCTTGAATGCAAAACAACGAATATGATGACAAAAACGAGATATGATAAGGGAGACATACCATCAAGCTACTACGCACAATGTATGCATTACATGACAGTTACAGGGCTTAAAAAATGGTACATTGCAGTATTGATATTAGGCAAAGGATTCTACTGGTTTGAAGTAAACTATGACGAGCAAGAATCACAAGCACTGATTGAAACAGAAGAAAACTTCTGGAAATGCGTAGAAAGCGACACAGAGCCTTGTATCGATGGCACAGAATCAACTAGCGACACGCTAGGGCAATTATACCCTGGAGAAATAGAAAGCGCTGTAATCGATTTATTTGGTCGAAATACAGATCTTGAGATTTATCTAAATTTAAATGAGCAGATCAAAGACCTAGAATCTAAAAAGAAGGAATATGAAAACATATTCAAAAAAGATCTAGGCGATGCGCAAAGCGGAACGATTGAAGGATATCGAATTAATTGGAAAAATCAAAAGCAGGATAGATTTGATTCTAAGCGTTTTAAAGAAGATCATCCAGAACTGTACAAAAAGTACATAAAGGAAATAAAATTTAGAAAGTTTGAAGTCAAGGAGGTAAAGTAAAATGACAGCAACTCAAACAAACCAGCAAGGCATGATTGCCAAAACAAAAGGAACAAAGGCAATAGCCAAGAAGCAGCCACAGACAATCAAAGACTACATCAACGCGATGTCAGGAGAAATCTCAAAGGCATTGCCACAGGTTATGACGCCTGAACGATTTACAAGAATTGCATTAAGCGCAGTATCTAACACGCCAAAGCTTA
>CAMJQJ010000083.1 GCA_946408025.1 uncultured Faecalitalea sp. | reverse complement strand
GACCACCGAGATCTACACTCTTTCCCTACACGACGCTCTTCCGATCTGGTAACATGTTTAAATCCTGTCATTGGTTATGAAAAAGCTGGAAAGGCAAGCCAATATGCCTATAAGAACAATCTAACATTAAAACAAGCAATTCTAGACTTAGGCTATTTAAGTGAAGAAGAGTTCGACCTTTACGTCGATCCTAAAAAGATGATCAATGAATAAACGCATCTATATGATGCGTTTTTTTATAAACTAAAAAGATCGCCATTCAGCGATCTTATAAGATTGGACTAAATACTTTTAATACATTTCGATATGTACGAACAATGAAATTTGTTTTCATACATTCTTCCAATGTAACCAAATGGCTTGCTTTAAAGATTTCTTCAAAGTCTTCCTTGATATCCTGAATACAATCCACATCATGTACCCAGACACCACATTCATAATGAAGATAATAACTTCTAAAATCCATATTAACAGTTCCTACTAAGGCACTTCGATCATCAGCTAAGGCTACCTTTCCGTGAATAAAGCCTGGTGTATATTCATAAATTTTGACACCTTTTTTGATCAACGTATCAAAATTGGCTTTTGTAACCTCATAAACCATCTTTTTATCCGGAATGCCTGGAACGACAATACGCACATCTACGCCATTACTAATGGCAAGAGTTAAAGCTGATATCATTTCCTGATCCAAAATCAGATAGGGAGTCGTGATCCAGAAATAATCACGGGCACAATTGATCATATTCAAGTGCATCAGTTTTCCTGTATCATTTTCATCAGTTGGAGAATCAGAGAAAGGAATTACATATCCATTATAAGCTGTTTCTATTTTTCGATGCGGCAATAAGAATTCTTCATATGGCGTATTGTTTTCTGCCTGATAATTCCAAATCTGTAAAAATGAGATCGTAAACATTTCAACCGCTTCACCACTGATCATGATACCCATATCTTTCCAATATCCAAACCTTTTTTTAGTGTTGATATATTCATCACTAATGTTACATCCACCAGTAAAAGCCACTTTACCATCAATAACCAAGATCTTACGATGATCTCGATTGTTCATCTGCATTGCTAACTGCGGTTTCATCGGGTTAAACAAATGCGTTTTGACCCCTCTAGCATTCAACCAATCCGGATAATCAGGATCCAGATAAGTAATGCTGCCAGCATCATCATAGATCAAACGTACATCAACACCTTCACTGGCTTTATCTAAAAGAATCTGTAGGATCGTATTCCACATGACCCCCTTATTAATGATGAAAAATTCCATAAAGATAAAATCTTTGGCTTTCACCAATTGCTCAATAAACATTTTATACTGCTCTTCTCCACTGGGAAAATAAGTCGTTTTACAATTTTTATAAACAGGAAAGAACCCATTGGTCCACGCCATAGATACCATTTTATCTAAGACATAATCATCCTCATGAGATTCTTTCATCAATTCGATATTTCTTGTCGCATAAATCTTATAATCTGAATAGGCCTGTCTATCTTGTATCATCAAAGCTTTAGGAATCTTTCTTTCCCCAAACAACAGATACAGCAGTCCGCCAAAAAAAGGTAAAGACATGATCAATAAGATCCACAACATCTTTGAACTTGTATCCGATTCACGATTAATGACTCGTAAGCACATGATCCAAGATAAAAGCACTAATATATAGTAAATCCCAACAAATCGCTGAGAAAAATAAGTAACCAGTAAAAATAATGCAATCAACTGAATCAATAGAGCAGAGGCGATATAAAACGTTTTGGATTTTAAAAATTTGATGATTTTATTCATTGTTAAAATACCTCTAATACGTGAATTCTATCACAAATAGAAATATATACAAGGGGTACCTTTCGCAAGATTTTCTTATTTATCTCTTCTAAAAATACATCCCGTATATAAAAAAGCCATTAGATAAAAATCTATGGCTTCACAGCTCTTAATTGTTCTATTTCTTCTTTATATGGAGCTTTTCCATCTATATAAGGTGTTTCTAAAATTTTAGTAATATTATCCAAGCGAGGATGATGAACGATTTGCGCTAAGATATCAAATCCAATATATCCTTTTCCTAAATTTTCATGACGATCTTTATGCGCACCAATCGGATTTTTTGAGTCATTTATATGTAGGACTTTTAAACTATCCAATCCTAAAATTCGATCAAACTCATCCAATACAGAATCAAAATTAGTAAGATCATACCCTGCATCATGAATATGGCAAGTATCCATACAAAATCTAATACGATTTGATTTATGAACTCCAGCTTTAATTATTGCAAGTTCTTCAAAATCACGACCGCATTCACTGCCTTTTCCTGCCATTGTTTCCAAGGCAATGCATACGTTTGAATCATCCTGATCCAACACTTCATTTAAGCCATCAATGATCCATTGCAATCCAATCTCGGCACCTGCCTTAACATGACTTCCAGGATGTAAGACAAGATATGAAGCACCTAGATACGATACTCGTTTTAATTCCTGCGCTAAAAATTCAGCGCCGAACTTCGCTGTATCAGGATTCATAGAATTAGCTAAATTTATGATATATGGGGCATGAACGATGACATTTTCCATCTTCATTCCATTTTCTTCCATTAACGCCTTAGCTTCTTGAACTTTCATCTTGGAAATATCAACACGACGTGTGTTGCTAGGAGGACCGGTGTAAATCATACATGCATTGGCTCCATAGCTCAACGCCTCTTTGATCGAACCTAAGAAATAATCAGGTGCTTTTAAAGAAACATGACTTCCTAAATACAACATATTTTATCCTTCCCTTTTCGCCCTCTGTTTTTCCATTGCGCGTTCTTTTTTCTGTCTTTGAATATCCTTTTTAATCATGGCTCTACGTTGTTTACGATGAAGTCTTTCTATTTCCTGTTTTTGTTTTTTCTTGTAGTTTGGTTTAACCTTTTTATTTTTCTTTTTGACGATTTTTTCAATATCCCCTTTTAGAGGATCTTTTTTCTTAACAGCTTTATGCTCTAAAGGTTTCAGATCGATCCATTCATTGTTTTTTACATCCTTATGTTCAAAAACAATTCCATCTTTTGTCAAAATATCA
>CAMJQJ010000082.1 GCA_946408025.1 uncultured Faecalitalea sp. | reverse complement strand
GTTTACCTTCGCAGGTAAATGGTTCAAAGGCGTGTTTTTGGAATTCTTCACTCATGCCAAGACCTGTATCTTTGCATACAAATTCATATAGGGCATGTGCATCATCACTCGATAATTCGGTGCAATATAATGTAACAGAACCACCTTCACGGTTGTATTTAATGGCGTTGCTTGCGATATTCATCAATAGGCGGTTTAAATATTCACCACTACCCACAAAATTGCGATGGATGATCTTGCTCATATCTTTACCGCCAAAGAATTGAATGTTGTGTTGTTCACAGTTTGTTTCAACAATCGCAATAATTTTATTTATAATATCAATTAGGTTGAATGGTTTGTTTTCTAAAACAAGTGTACCGGATTCTACTTTATTCATATCTAGAATATCATTGATCAAAGACAACAAATAGTCGAGTGAAGTCAATACTTTTTCTTTACATTCATAGAGCTTATCTGTGTCATTTGAATATCTTTCAGATAGGTTGATCATACCTACGATGCCATTTAATGGTGTACGTATGTCGTGGGAGATTCTTCGTAAGAAGTTTGTCTTGGCAAGATTTGCTTGCTTAGCTTCAATGGCGGCTTCTTTTAGTTTTTCTTTGGCTTCTAGCTCTCTTTTCTTGATATCATCAATATCAGATAGAGTCATCAATACATTAGTCAAATTATGATTCTTGTCATAGGTTTGTGGGATGATGGAGCAGGCATGCCATTTTCCATTTTGGCCTTTCATTTCTAGAGTAAGAATGTTTTTGCCTTTCATACGCTCAGGGATTGTGTCTAGATCAATAAATTCTAAGACTTCATCTACAAAAGGGGATGTGCTGTTTTTATCTAAAAAGTATTGCTTTAATTGGTTCATACTTCCTTTAAAATCGGTTTCTGTAATTTTCTTGTCTGAACTATTGTAGGATAGTACCGTATAGGTTTGTTTCTTTAGATCAATGGTGGTGATACTTTTATAAATTGAACCAATCGCATGAATGATTTCGTTATATGTGCGCTCTTTTTTTAGGGCTTCATTCAATTGTTTGTTTTGTTCTTCACGTTCTTTGACAATATCATCAATATGACGTGAGCCTAGAATGATTTTAAAGCCGGCATCGGATTTGATTTTCACAACACGCGTTTCCATATAGGATGGATTGGCTTGGTCTTTATTGATACAAAATTGTAAAGAAAGTTCATCCCTATCTTTCATGGCTTGTATTAGATTGGTACGCTCTAACTTTTCAACATAGGATTTATTGCCTTTATAAATTGCTTGTATCTTACTATATATATCTAGGGTTGTTGAATATTTAAATTCAGAACCGGATGCGATATGTGGATTGGTATCTTTGATGACTTTTAAATCGTCTTTTTCTAAATCGCATACATAGACAACGCTATAGTCATTGCATAATGCCAATAATATGGAGTCTTCTTCAGAAGCTTGTTTATAGGCAATTTCTAATTCTTCTTTTTGATGTTTCTTTTCTTCAAGGAGATGTTGAAGGCGCTTTTCATTCTTATATTGTTTTTCCATGAGATCATCCATGACTTTGACACCAATCACAACTTCAAAGCTGGATGTGGATGCGTTGGTTTTAATGGCTCGAAAAGAATGGTACTCATTGCCATTTTGATTTGGTTTTAAACGACAATGGTAGCAATAGATGGGGTTGTCTTTTAGTTTTTCCATTAATGCCTGGGGTTCAAATTCTTTCCATAAGCTTTCTTGTGCGGAATCTTGAATATAAAGATTTTCAAAATATTGAATCATTTTATGAAAGGAGTGAAGTGTATAGGGATCCATGGTTTGTATGGCCATATCGGTATGGGTTCCTTTGTCAAAGCGGACGATATCGATAGTATCTTGGATAAGGTCGCATTGATATATGGCCGTAAAATCTGTACATAAAGCTTCAAGTATTTGTGGATTCATGATAACCCTCCTTTAAAAAAAGCGTCTATAGAAAGACGCGGGTAAGGTAGTGCAATTTAAAAATATAATCATGCACCTTTCTAAGGGCATTATACTCGATTGTCAAAAAGAAGAGAAGAGCTGATCGGGTAAATCAGCTCAAGAAATAGGAAACGCTGGATAAGCGGTAAAAGGGTAATTTGATTATCCAGTATAGCCTAATATATCACTATGAATTGAAAATGCAAGAAGATTGAACATATTTCTTGTATCACATTGAATATTGTATCCATGTATAATTTTGATGTATTCAAAGCTATTCGTTTGGCAAGTTTTCAAGTGGGTTCAATTATAACGACAACGGGATATTCGAGTTGTGATTATAGTGTCTGGCCACAACTTAGTAAGATGATTCTCTTCTTGTTAACAGTCTGTGGTGCGAGTGCTGGTTCGACTGGTGGTGGTTTTAAGGTCAGTCGTCTTTTGATTATTGTGAAGAAGATCAAATTGGATATTCAAAAGTTACTGCATCCACAAAAAGTAGAAGCCATCACAATAGATGGTAAGGTAGTGGATACAGAGGTGGTCAATCAGATCATGGCTTATTTCTGTAGTTTCATGAGTATTGTCGGTGTCTTGTTGTTCTTGGTTTTATTTAATAACTTTGATTTTGAGACAACAGTTACATCCGTTACGACTTGTATTGGCAATGTAGGTCCAGGATATGGTCTTTGTAGTCCAACGGGAAACTTTTCCATGTTCTTGGATTTTTCTAAGATTGTCTTATCTTTTGCGATGTGGATTGGTCGTTTGGAAATCTATCCAATTATCATTTTCTTGGCTCCAATTTTAAATATTCGTAGTGTATCTAAGAATATTAATAGTCGTAAAAAGTGTAGAAGCAATTAAGGTACTTTATGTACCTTTTTTAGTTGCACTTTTTAGTACAATTTGTACTTTTTAATTGATTGTAAACGCATACATATAACTTAAACGTAATTTATGTTACTATATAGTCAAATTAGTTTACTTTTATTTAATGGGAATATAACCATAGTTTTTAATGGATTGAAATAGGATTGAGAGTTTGATAGAGTAATGGATATTAGGGGATTTTTATGAAGATAATAGATAATGATTTGACAATTCAAGAAGTGTGTGGGCGTATTGGTGGATATCATCGGTGTTCATTGGGGGATGGATATCCCTTTTTATATGTGAGTTTAAAATTTCAAGAGATTTTTGGTTGGTCAAAAGAAGAGATTGAAACTCGATTTGATAATAAATTAATGAATATGGTGCATCCAGAAGATCGTAATCTTGATCTTTTTCATTCTGTC
>CAMJQJ010000081.1 GCA_946408025.1 uncultured Faecalitalea sp. | reverse complement strand
ATTTATATAGTTTTGAACTACGATTGGATTATTTTGAGAAGATTCTAGAATTTACAAGTTCTTCTTATTCCTTTTATTGGTTAGAGGCCATATTAAATATAATGATTTATAAGGATACAATTGAATTTGATGAAATCTTGGATGAAATGATTTCTTTAGCCTATGAGGATGTGGTAGAAAAAGGGTATCACTTGGGTCCGTTGATTCATCAAAAGCGTACAAACGCATTGGAAAATGCGATTTTAAGCATTCAAAAGTATTTGCCTAAAAATTGTTCGAAACAAGAAATTATTATTTGTGTAAAGCAGCATGATGAAGCTTTAAAGGAATACAAGAAGCTTTTGATCATGCAGACACCATATCGTTTATTATCGAGTTTTTTGGTGGATGTAGGTGGTAATGATCCAATTTGGAATCGGCCTAAGGATATTATAGAAACAATTAAAGATTATAATGAAAAATATAGACTTCCATATATTATTGAAAATGACAGGGGCCTTAAAAGAAGAGTTATTGTTCAACCAGAATGGAGAGATTTCTTAATGACTAATTATCGTGTCATTATGGAATGGGTTCATGATGAAAAAATCAAGTATCTAGAAAAGCGTAAGATTGAAGAGAGTGCATCTTAGGATGTGCTTTTTCTTTTGGTTAAAATAAAAAAGCCTATTGCTAGACTTATTTTTGTTTGTGTTTTAAATACATGGCGTAAATAAATTTGGCGATTCCAATCGCAATAAAAAATATCCCTAATTTTTCTAACATTATAAAGATTAGTCCTTTCTATGTATATGTACTACATTTACCAATCTCTGTATCTTAAGTACATAGCGTAAAGTAATTTCATGAATGCACTAAGTACTAAAAGTCTTCCTAAGAGTTCTAACATTATATCAATGCATATCCTTTCTGTTCTTCATATATATTACACTTTTTGTATGAAATTGAAAAACAAGAATTTTGAAATAAGTGCATATAAAAAGTAAATCTCTAATATAAAAATAATAAAAACTCCTTTATGTAAAGGAGTAATTGATAAATGGTAGCGCGTACGGGATTCGAACCCGTGATACAGCCTTGAGAGGGCTGTGGCTTAACCGCTTGCCGAACGCGCCATGTGCTTAAGTATTATAGCACAAAATAAAAGAGAAGTATAGACTTCTCTTACAATTCTGCAATCAAATCGCATAAGTTTTTATAGGCTTTTTGAAAAGATTCTAGGTTTAGTTTTTCTTCTGGCGTATGGCAACCTTCGGCAATAGGGCCGTATGTGATGATATCTAAATCTGGAATCAATCCTTTTAGAATACCCGTTTCCATACCTCCGTGGGATGCTTCCGTTTCCATTTCTACACCTTGTTTTTTTAAGATTTCTTTTAATGTATCTCTTAATGGACTGTTAGCTTCATAGTTCCAGCCACAGAAGTTTGTATCTTCATGTTCAGTTGCATGACATAATTGTGCAATCATATTGATTTTATTGCCTAATTCATTTTTCATAGATTCTAATGGGGAGCGAATACAGAATGCACATTTTACAACATTGTCTTCTGTTCTTAGCTTACCTAAGTTAAGGGAAGCTAGAGTTAATCCTTCAATGGCCATAGATTTATGCTGCAAACCATTTGGTAGTAAGTAGTATAGTGTAATCAATTCGTTTGAATCTTTTGAAGTAAAGGCTTTAGTGGCTTTATCTGTTTCTTCCAATTGAATGTCGAGTTTACTATCACTAAATTCAAATTCTGTTTTTAAATCTTTTACGATAGAATCAATATTTGGCTTAATGTCTGAAACGAAAATTGCTTCTGCTTCCCTAGGAATCGCATTTTCTTTCAATCCACCATTTACAGATACGATTTGAAGATCTTTTAATGTTTGCAGAACTCTAAATAAGATTTTAATGGAGTTACCCTTTTCTTGATCAATGCAAGCACCTGAATGACCTCCATCTAATCCTTTGACAATAAGTTTATAGGTTGGTTTATTTACTTCTTCAAACGTGCATGGTTTATCGACATAGGCATAGCGACCACCACTTGTTGTGGTGCAAGTACTAACTTCACCACCACCATCAAGACCAATCATCTTTTTGGCATTGAAGTATTCCTTTTTTAGATTGATAGATCCTAATAGGCCCACTTCTTCTTGCACAGTAAAAACGCATTCTAGGTTTGGATGTTTTAGAGTGCCATCGCTAAGAATGGCCAACATGTAGCTAACGCCAAATCCATCATCGGCACCTAATGTTGTTCCTTTCGCTTTTAACCAGCCGTCTTCAACATATAAATTTAAAGCATCGGTTTCAAAGTCAAAATCGACATCGTTGTTTTTTTCACACACCATATCCATATGCGCCTGCAACATGACGGTATCGTGATTTTCATAGCCTGGTGTAGCACCCTTATAAATAATCACATTATTCATGTCATCACGAACATATTTAAAATCGTGTTCCTTCGCAAAACTTTCTATATAGTCTGCGATTTTTTCTTCATGAAATGATCCATGAGGAATCTTTGAGATTTCTTCAAAATATTTGAAGATCGCAATATTTTGATCTAATACACTCATTATCTATACCTCCATTTGATTAAAAATAGTATAGTACAAAAAATGAGAGACGCAAGTCTCTCACTATTGAATATTGATATATCTTGTTTCTTCTTCATGCTTTACAGGTTTTGTAGGTAATAAGATAAATAACTCTCCATTGGCAAAACGAGCTTTGATATCCTCTTGTTTATAGCCTTCACCAATATAGAAAGAACGAGAATAAGTTCCAGTAAATCTTTCTTGACGAAGTACACGCGTATCTTCTTTGTCGATATTACGAGTTGCTGTGATCTTTAGATATCCATCTTTCAATTCAATTTGAATATTTTCTTTTTGAATACCACAAACCTCCATGCAGATTTGATAATATCCATTTTTTTCATAAATGTCTGTTCTTAATACAGTATTTGTATCTTGTTTTTTAGTATCGTTGAAAAAGTCATCAAAATAATTAGGGTAATAGCGCATATCGAATCCTCCTTAGCACTTATATCTTTTAACTGCTAATATCATAGTACAATTGTTTGGCACAGTCAATAGCTGAGTGCTAAAAAAAATTGTCGCTTGTTACGAGTACACTTTTCTGCATCAATAGCCAAGACAAACATAAGTGCATCCAATGCATTTTCTGGATCTTTAACATCAATGACATAAGTATCGGTTACATTAAATATTTCTTTACGAATAATCGCTACAGTATCATAGCTTTCACCCACAATTGTATAATTCCATTCAGTAAGAGTTCCATCAATATGCCATCCGTTGTAGTCAATATTATAATGTGGATTGACGTACTCTCATCATTAAAATGACGAGATTCTCTTTCTCACAATGCGAGAAA
>CAMJQJ010000080.1 GCA_946408025.1 uncultured Faecalitalea sp. | reverse complement strand
CCACCGAGATCTACACTCTTTCCCTACACGACGCTCTTCCGATCTACAGGAAGACCCGATCCAATCTTTCGACCAATTGGAAATAATTGGATCAATGTTGAGATACCAGCAATGACCAAAGCTGCCTGTACAAAAATAACTTGATCATGGATGCCAAGTCCTGCAACTTGAGAAATGATGATGGCTGGCGTTACACAACCAACGATCATCGCAACAACATGCTGCAACGCTAATGGAAATGCTTCTTTAAGTGATGGAATCCCATTTAGCTCAAAAACGGATGCTTTTTCATTTTTAGTCTTCATAATCTCTCCTCTTTCTCGTTTGATATTCGATACAGTTTGAAGTTAATGTCAGATTTCCAGATTTTTTATCCTTCCCTTCTCTATTATCTTATCTGTCCATTTCCTTTGATAATATATTTATATGTACATAATTCTTCCAGTCCCATAGGACCTCTAGCGTGAAGTTTCTGAGTGCTGATTCCCATTTCACATCCTAGACCAAAAACGCCTCCATCTGTAAAACGTGTACTCGCATTAATATAAACGGCTGCACTATCGATTGTACTGGAGAATCTAGATTGTGCTTGTTCATTTTCAGAAATGATCGCATCACTATGATGTGTTGAGTGTTTTTGTATATGATCTATAGCTTCATCAATAGAATGTACTACTTTAATAGCTAAAATATAATCTAAAAATTCTGTATCAAAGTCTTCATCAGTTGCTAAAGTACCATCAATGATTTGATGAGCGAGTGGGTCCAGACGTAATTCAACTGGCATTTTATTTTCGTCCTTTCGCTGACTAACCAATACTTCTTTTAATTTTGGTAAAAAAACTTGAGCTATATCTTTATGCACAAGACAAACTTCTTCTGCATTGCATACACTAGGTCTTTGTGTCTTTGCATTTTCGATTATCTTAATTGCCTTCTCTATATCGGCATATTTATCCACATAGACATGACATATACCGGTACCAGTTTCAATACATGGAACAGTGGCATTCTGGATAACGGATTGAATCAAACCTTTTCCTCCGCGAGGAATTAAAAGATCAACATATCCGTTTGCTTTCATAAGATCATAAGAGCTCTGTCTAGTCGTATCTTCAATCAAAAGTATACGGTTTTTTCTCATACCAACATTTTCTAGCCCTTCCTGTAATGCTTTTACAATCGCATTAGCGCTATTCCAGGCTTCTTTTCCACTTCGAAGGATACATACACTTCCTGCTTTGATTGTTAAAGCAGCTGCATCACTTGTAACGTTTGGACGACTTTCATAAATGATTGCTATTACTCCCATTGGTACAGAAATTTTATTTACGGAAAGTCCATTTTCTAATGTATGACTAGAAAGAATTTTTCCTGTAGGATCTGGTAGTTTAGCCACATCTAAGATTCCTTTTGCCATATCTTGTATTCTGGACGTATCAAGATACAAACGATCGAGCATTACCTTTGAAATTTTATTTTTGGCATTTTCAATATCAATTTTATTGTTTGATAAAATGTTATCAGTATGATTAATTAAAGCTTTTGCCATTGCGTTTAAGGCAGCGTTTTTTTCTTCCGTTAGATAAGGAGCTTTATTACTCTCGTATTTTGCTTGAATCAATATTTCTTGTGTATTCATGCTTTCATTACCTTTCCCATAAAGTATGTTCCAATTCGTTTTCCTTCCAGAATATCGTAGAGATTTTCAGGCTTTGAACCATGACAGATAATCATATCAATGCCATGATCTGTAACGATTTTGGCAGCGTGTAGTTTGGTAATCATACCTCCAGTTCCTAACATAGATCCTTTATCTTTTCCTAGATGCATAATATCATCATCTAGATTGTGAACGATTGGAATTAATTCAGCATCTTTATTCTGATGTGGATCATCAGTATATAATCCTTCTATATCACTTAAAAGGATCAACAAATCAGCTTTTATGCAACAAGATACAATAGCACCTAATGTATCGTTATCCCCAACAGAGATTTCACTAGTTGAAATCGTATCATTTTCATTAACAATTGGTAAAGCGTTTAGTTCTAATAAACGGTATAAGGTATTTTGAAAATTAACTCTTCTTGATTTTTGTTCGACATCTTCTTTTGTCAATAAAATTTGAGCAACAGTATGATTATACTCACTAAAAAGTTTATCATATGTATACATTAATTCACATTGTCCAATCGCTGCAGCCGCCTGTTTTGTTGGCATATCGTTAGGACGATGAGCTAACATTAGTTTACCGACACCCATTCCAATTGCTCCACTGGAAACAAGAATGATTTCGTGCCCGCTATTTTTAAGATCACTAAGTACTTTTACTAGTTTTTCAATATGACGTATATTTAACCTACCAGTTTCATGGGCAAGGGTTGATGTTCCTACTTTAATAACAATTCGCATAATTAATCTCCTAGTCAATATGAAATATCAAATGTAGTCGTGCTTCCAAAACTGTTAGAAACTAAATTGATTGTGAATACATTTGTATCTTTATCTGAATAATCAATTCCGATATTTTCAAAAGTGAATTCAATATTGCATGTCATTTCCTTTTGTGGTTCAAGAAAATAAACAATATATCCTGTAGCTGTTCCCTCATGATCTTCTGTTTTTGGAGCTAGTCCATCATGTGAGAAATCAATTTTTTTATAATCTTCCATAGACATTGTAGAGAAATCTCCTTTATCACTATATTGAGTGAGGTCAAGACCGTTTAAAATACCATGCGGTTCTAGATATGGAATTACAATATTGTGATCAGTCTTATTTATATAAGTAACTTGAAGATTTGAAAGCTTTGTTGTTCCATTTGAAAAATCAACCTTTGTTTTTGATGCATCTACTTCGATTGCCATGGCTCCATCTTCAAATAAAGTAAATTTTTCTTTTCCCTGTTCTTGAATCTGTGTATTATTAGCTTCTCTTACATTAGCTGCATTAAAAGATAAGAAATCCTCAGTTTTAGGAAAATAGAAACCAATATCTTTTTGATTATTATTTGGAAAACCTACATAACCATAAACATAGGTTGATTCATTGCTGGCAATGGTGCTCGATGGTGTCGACATATAGCGATCGATCGCATTGATATTTTCATCTTTATCATCGGTCAATGAATAAGATAAAAGTGAGGTATCATAACTAGAATCTGAGTTATTTTCAATGATGGCCATATAGTAATAATATATTGAATTTGATTCTTTATTTTGGATTTTCATAACATCTTCCAATCGAAAAATAACGTCTTCTTTAAGTGTAATGGACGTATTTTTTGAACACCCACAAAGACCTAAGAATAAAAAAAGACTTGTAATGATTGAAATAATTTTTTTCATATGAATCCAACTCCAATACTCTTTATAAAATGTATCAAAAATATGCCTACTATGCAAACAAAAAAAGACCAGACGACAATGGATGTCATCTGATCTTATTATTATTTCCCCATTTCATTCATACTGATCGCAGAGAAGCTCAATGATTCAA
>CAMJQJ010000079.1 GCA_946408025.1 uncultured Faecalitalea sp. | reverse complement strand
TGACTGGAGTTCAGACGTGTGCTCTTCCGATCTGTTTGAACTTGTTGGGATTGCAGCAGGGCATAAGGCTAGAGAACTTAAACAAATATTGGATACGCATAAAAGTGTCCAGGCAGTAGGAATATCTGATGTTTCAAAAGCTGAAATCTTTGATTCTATTAGGGTATATAGTGGTGAAGATGCTATGTGTAAAATGATCCAGGATCTGGATTATGATTTATTGGTCAATGCTGTCGTAGGATTTCGCGGTTTAAAACCAACCTTGGAGTCTTTGAATAAGGGCATTGATGTAGCTTTGGCAAATAAAGAGAGTCTGGTTGCCGGAGGAATGCTGGTAAGAGAAGCTTTAAAGAAAACAAATACGAAACTTTATCCAATAGATTCAGAGCATTCTGCAATTTTTCAATGTCTTCAAGGTAATCGTAAAGAAGATATAAAACGATTGATCATTACAGCATCAGGAGGAAGCTTTCGAGATAAGAGTCGAGATGAACTGATGCATGTAACTGTAGAACAAACTTTGAATCATCCAAATTGGTCTATGGGAAAACGTATTACAGTCGATAGTGCAACTATGGTCAATAAGGGTTTTGAAGTAATTGAAGCTCATTATCTATTTGATCTACCTTATGATAAAATAGAGGTTGTTTTACACAAACAAAGTATCGTTCATTCAATGGTCGAATATAATGATAATGCAATCATGGCTCAGTTGGGTTCAGCTGATATGCGTTTACCAATTCAATATTCTTTAATGTATCCTGATCGTTTATACCTAAAGGAAGATAAACCTTTGGATATGACGAAAACGTTACAGTTAGATTTTAAAGAAATGGACTTTGTACGATATCCAATGTTGAAGGTGGCATATGAAATTGGTCGAAAAGAAGGAAATCTTGGTGCTGTTTTCAACGGCGCAGATGAGCAAGCTGTAGAACTATTTTTAGAAAAAAAGATATCCTTTTTATCTATTGAAGAAGCAATTCAATATGCGATCGATACAGTTGAATATATTGCCAATCCTAGTTTAGAACAGTTGGAAAAAAGCGATAAAATGGCACGAGAAGCGGTTTTATCCTACGCACAAAGTGCGCATTTACTAGACTAAAACTTTTATTCGTAGTAAAATAAATGGAGACTGTAAGAGAAATGGAGTGAGAGCCATGAAAAAGAAGATTATTTATACTTTAGCAGCAACTATGGCTGTAACGGGTGCAACACAAATTGTATCAATGCCAGTTAGCGCCAAAAGCATTGCCCAAGATGTATCACAAAGTACGAATAAGCCAGTTGAAATTAAAACTGCACAGGACTTTATTGATACTTATTGCAGCCTAAATAAAGTAGATTCAAAAGGAAATAAAACGGATGAAAAAGTATTAATCACGGCTTTGACTTTGGATAATTATGAAGTTGTTCTTTCAGGACAAGGTGTTTATGATGTTCTTGCAGAAGAAATGAAGATTGAAATTGATACACTATTAAATAACCAACTGCAGGCAGAAGCTTTAAAATCGAATACTAAACAATTATATAAAAGTTTTCCTGAAATGACTGCGGCTGCTTTAAAGATTGATATGGAATTGCATCCGGAAAAATATGAACCAAAAGATGATTCAACTGATGAAAGTACAGAAAATTCTTCAAATGGAACAGGAGATATGAATGGTTCAGGACAAGATGAAACGAATAAAGATGATGATTTAACGGATGATAGTCAAAATGATGAAACAGACGTAGAGGATGATTCCAAGGAAACAGACCAAGATAATCAAACAGATAAGGACGAAAATCAAGGAGAATCAACATCGGGTGATGTAACTGAAGATCCAGACGATGATAAAGAAGATCTTTCTACGGATGAAGAAACAGAAAATCCTGTTGATGAATCAAAAGATGATAATAGTGAGGTTGCATATCCAATTGTTGGCTTGACACCTAGTAAAAAAGAAACAGAAAAGAAGAGCGTGGAGGAACCAGTTTCTATTTTAGCTGCTGTAGAAAAACCAATAACTACAGTTGAAACACCTGTAGCTGAATCTATATTGGAAATAGCGCCAACAACACTTTCAACACAAACAACCACATCTACAGAAGCTCAGAACTTTATTGACACATATTTAACAAGCTCTGCAGGAAATGTTTATACGCAGGCGAATAGCTTGAACTATAGAAACATTTTGAATGGTTTATCTACATGGAATAAGTTAACAGCTGCAACTCGAAACGATATTAACGCAATTTTAAAGACGAGAGTCGGAAAGACTTACCAGACATTGTTAAAAGAAGCGCAAACTATCCAATTTAATGGAGTTAGTCAGACAGCGGCTGGAGGAAGAGTCAATACAGCAACACAAAGCAATGCCGGATTGTATGGGGCTTTGATGGGACTATCTGTTGGCTTGTTTGGACTATTCTTTAAAAAGAAAAAAGAACAAAATTAGGCTCTGATGCGAAATCAGAGCTTTTTTTCTGGAAATGAGCGCATTATTTGACAACTGTTTCAGTCTTTAATAAAATTAGAAATACGAAAGAGAGAAGATCAGTTTATGCAGTTAGGTGAATCGTTGGAAGATTATTTAGAATCGATTTTAGTTTTATCAAAATGTTTAGATCATGTCCGAAGCGTTGATGTTGCTAGCTATCTTGGTTTTTCTAAGCCAAGTGTTTCACATGCAGTCAAGCTATTAGCGCAGCAGGAGTATATTCATCTTGATGATAACAAGTTTTTGACCTTGACTGAGACAGGAAAGAAAATTGCAGAGGAAACGTACAGAAGACATTGTTTCTTTACTGAAATGTTGGAAAATATCGGAGTTCCTAAAGATATAGCACAAGAAGATGCATGTCATATTGAACATGTTATTTCTCAGGAAACATTTGATGCGATTCAAAAATACTATGAAGAAAAAGAAGCACAGTAAAGTGCTTTTTTTTGGAAAGAGAAAAGATAAATATGAGACCAGAAATATTAGCTCCTGTAGGGAATAAAGAGGCTTTAGAAGCAGCAATTGTGGCAGGTTGTGATGCCATATATTTTGGATTGCCGGTTTTTGGGGCAAGAGCTTATGCGAAAAACTTCAGCTTAGAAGAAACAGAAGAAATTATCAAAAGATGTCACCTTTTAGATATAAAGGTGTATATAACAATGAATACAGTGATTTTTGAAGATGAGATGGAAGAAGCATATGCTTTGGCAAAACGTTTGCATGAAATGGGCGTTGATGCCTTGATCATTCAAGATTTAGGACTATTGCATCTTTTACATCATCGTTTACCCGATTTGGTATTACATGCGTCCACACAATTAAGTGTATCCAAACCGGAAATGATTAGAAAATTAAAACACTTGGGTGTTCAACGGGTGGTTTTGGCAAGAGAATGTACGCTGGATGAGATACGAGCATGTGTTGAAACGGGTATGGAAATTGAAATCTTTGTTCATGGTGCCATTTGTATTTGTTATTCAGGTCAATGTTATTTCTCCAGTGTTCGCTATGATCGCAGTGGAAATCGAGGAATGTGTGCACAACCATGCCGCATGCCATATACCTTGTATCAAGATAACACGCTTGTGGGTAAAGAGTT
>CAMJQJ010000078.1 GCA_946408025.1 uncultured Faecalitalea sp. | reverse complement strand
ATTATATAATCCCATAACTTTTAGTCCTGCTTTTTTTGCAGCTTCAATTCCATACTCCGAATCTTCTACAACCCATATTTCATCTTTAGAAACACCGATTTGTTTACATGTATATTCATAAATTTCTGGATCTGGTTTTGTCCTTTTAAAATTTTCTCCACTCACAATATATTTAAAATAGGTTTCAATCTCACATTGTTTTAAAACATCTTCAATATTGTCCATTGGAGAAGATGAAGCAAGTGCCATCGTAATTTCGTTATTCTTTAAATATGCAAGTAATTCCAATACATAAGGCATGCGTATTTTTAAATAATCCACTTTATGATTTTCAAAAAATGTTTTCTTTAAATCCTGTGCCCTTTCTACACTTATGTCTAATCGACTTGCGATAAATTCGTCTTCTGTCTTTCTAGAACAACCAATAAGAAAGAGGAGTTCTTCTTTTTCAATAAAAACTCCTCTATCTTTAAAAAACTGCATAAATAATTCTTGATATTTCACTTCACTATTTATTAGGACACCATCCATATCAAAAATAATAGCTTTCATTAGTCTTTGTAGTGAGCTAAATTTTCGTCAAATGGGTTGATAGCTGTATCAATACCAATATCCTTAGCGCCTTTTGCGGCAACAAATTGGAATGGAACTGTAAACATCAATGGAGCCAAATATTTATTTGTCTTAACAGAGAATACACAGTCTCTAGGATCGTTTCCTAAATCTTTACATGTGATAAAATGAACACGATCTGTGTATTTTTTAAAGGATTTACTGAAATCTACACTGTGTTCAAATTCTCCTTCATCACTTCCAATAATACAAATGGTTTGTTTTTTAGAAATAGCCATTGTAGGACCATGAGAATATTCTTCAATTTCATATCCCAATGCAGGAAGTCTTAACATTTCTCCAACTTTTAATTGAGCTTCAATTGCTGTCGCAAAATCAATACCATAACCTAAGAAATATAAACGATCACTATTTACAATGGTTGTGCGGTTACGATCATACCAAGCTTCACTTTCATCGACTACAGTTTGGAATTGATCTACCAATTTCTTAGTCTCATCTAAAGCTTTTTCATATTCAGCATCACTCATCTTACCAGTTACATGAGCGCATTCAACAGCCCATAGATATACAGAAATAACAGATGTTGTATATCCTTTTGTTTCTGGTGGAGTCAATTCATCCCCAACTAAAAGATGTACTTTTGTATCTACATATTTAGTGATTTCACTATTTAGATTCCCCGTGATTGCCAAAGTATGATAACCTTCTTGTTGTGCAAATTTCATGACTTCACAAGTCGAAATAGATGTTCCAGATTGAGAAATACCAACATATAGAATTTCATCCTTCTTTAATAATCCTGACCAATCTGCTTTTTCATAATTTTTAAATACAGTTGGATATTGATATTCTGCATCAATTCCTACTAGGTGTTTGAAATAATAAGTTCCTAAAATAGATACATTATAAGATGTTCCTGAACCAAAGAAGATCACTTTCTTAATATTATTTTTTGTGAATACATCTACAAATGGTTTCACAAACACATCTTTATTTTCGAAAACATATTTTAATCTTTCTGGTTGTTCCTTAATATACCCTAATACTGTTGGCTCTGCCATAATCGAATCCTCCTTAAAATTCTTTTGAAATGTCATCTTTTGACACATTTGGTGTTATTTGGTAATACATTGGAATATTGTGTTCTTTGATTTTTTTGAATGCAGCTGCCTCTTTTTCATTCACAAACATATTGTTACGAATCTGTTTAGCACCATCTTTTGTAGACATATTACCTACAGTAACATGATCAAATGTATAGCCGTAATCTAACATTTCAGCAAGTGGTTCAGGTGAACGCACTAGAATCATAACGCGAATTCCTTCATCGATTTTACGAAGCAATTTCTCTGCAGCTTTCTTCGAATCAAAAATTGACAATTTACATCTTGGTGGAGTACCAAATTTCAAAGATACTTTACGATTTTCATCATTCACGATTTCATTATCGACAATCAAAATTCGTTGTACATCAAATTGTGGAATCCAATAGCCACAAACTTGGCCGTGAATCAAACGATCGTCCACACGTACTTCTACTATAGCCATAATAACCTCCTATAGGGCAATAATGCCAAATACACCTAACACAAATCCAATCACTACGATTGCTGAAATAATCTTTGTGATTTTGATATTCTTTTTAATTGCTGAATAAATACCTAATGTTGCAGCTAAAGGCAATAATTTAGGCATAATTTGATCTAAATATTCTTGAATTACAATTTTATTTCCTGAAATTGTGAATTCTAAAGGACATGATACAGTTACCCAGCTTGCGATCATACAACCAATGGCTGCCACACCAAGAATACCCGCACAATATGTAAACAATTGCATCTTTCCTGATTTTTCTAAGTCAATCAACAATTGGTTTCCACTTGTATATCCAATCTTTAATCCATAATAACGAGTTAAGAATGTTGGAATATTAAATAGAATCAATAGAATAAATGGAGCAATTGGATTTCCTGCTTTCGCAAAACCAATTGATAATGAACAAGCCAAGATTCTAAAGATACCCCAGAAGAATGTATCTCCAATACCACTCAATGGACCCATCAAGCTGACTTTGATCGCATTGATTGATGCTGGATCAAAATTAGGATCACGCTTAACGCTTTCTTCCATCGCAATAGAAATTCCCATAACGAATGGTGCTGGTGCAATTGTCATATTGAAAGCTGCACTTTCACGAAGCATAGCTTGTTTTAAGCCTTCTTCATCATCTTTATAAATTTTCTTTAAAATATGTTCAATACAATATAGATAAGCAAGACCTTCCATCTTTTCATAGTTGAATGATCCAAGTAAAGTAAATGATCTCCAGAATACTTTTCTAAAATCTTTTTTTGTTATATTATTTTCAACACTAATTACATCATTTTTAGCCATGTTCTAGTCCTCCCATTCATCATCCAAAGCTGAAGCACTTTGAACAACTGTTCCTTGGTTTGAGCGAATTTGATAAATAATCATTGCGATTGCGAATGCGATCAATGTGATACCAACCATAGTGATGGCTTGACCTGCATATGCTGCAAGAACAAATCCAATAATTAAGTATGGTGTTAAATCTTTTTCGAAGATAATGTTCAACAATAACGCAAATCCTAATGCAGGAAGCAATGCAGCTACACCGTTTAATCCAGCATTTGCCCATGCAGGAAGTCCATCTGCGATAGCTTGGATTACACCATGTCCAAAATACATAGCTATAAATGCAACTAATGAATATAATGCGAATGTTGCCCAGTTACAGAAATGATGAGTCAATGCGATTGACTTAAAGTTACCTGCTTCAATATCATTATCTACTTTGTGCATCAATCCAGAATAAGAAGCAATCAGTAATGTGTTAATAAACTGCATAACAACTGCAACTGGAACACCAAATAGAATCGCTGTTTCAGCACCTTTGCCAGTCATAATCGCAACAGCAGCACCAATTGTTCCACCAGTACCAATATCAAGTTGAGCTGTAGGACCAAGATCGGAAGAGCACACGTCTGAACTCCAGTCACCAATGGAAATCCCGTAT
>CAMJQJ010000077.1 GCA_946408025.1 uncultured Faecalitalea sp. | reverse complement strand
CCACCGAGATCTACACTCTTTCCCTACACGACGCTCTTCCGATCTTATTACATCAAACCAAGTGATCGTCAGCAACAAAACTGGGAAGAAGTTCCTGAAACAATTCGAAACACATTTGATCGTTTAGGAATTCCAGAAGCAGAACAGAAGTATCTTGCTGGTGTTTCCACACAATACGAAAGTGAAGTTGTATACCACAATATGTTGGAAGAAGTGGAAGAAAAAGGTGTAATTTTCTTAGATACGGATACGGCTTTAAAAACTTGTCCGGATATATTTAAAAAGTATTTTGGAAAGATCGTACCATATACAGATAATAAGTATGCCGCCTTGAATACAGCTGTATGGTCAGGTGGGTCTTTTATCTACGTTCCTAAAGGGGTTAAATTAGAGAAACCACTGCAGTCATATTTTAGGATCAATTCTATGCAGATGGGACAGTTTGAGAGAACTTTGATCATTGTCGATGAAGGAGCAGATGTACATTATGTTGAAGGGTGTACAGCGCCTATATATTCAAAAGATTCTCTTCATGCTGCTGTTGTAGAAATCTATGTACATAAAAATGCGAAATGCCGTTATTCTACAGTTCAAAACTGGTCAAGCAATATCTTGAATTTGGTAACCAAAAGAGCAAAAGTATTTGAAAATGGACATATGGAATGGATTGATGGAAATGTTGGTAGTCATATCAATATGAAATATCCAGCTTGTATTTTGGCTGAACCTTACGCAAAAGGAACAACGATATCAATTGCGGTTGCCTCTAAAAATCAGATTCAGGATGCTGGCAGCAAGATGATCCATTTGGCTGATCATACGACTAGTACGATTATATCTAAATCGATTGCACGCAATGGTGGAGAAGTTAACCATCGCGGATGGGTCAACCATTCTCCTAAGGCAGCTCATGCTAAATCTAAAGTAGAGTGTGATACCTTGATTTTAGATAAAGCTTCTCGTTCAGATACGATTCCTTTAAACATCTTTAAGAACGATACTTCGCAAATTGAACACGAAGCTACTGTATCAAACATAAGTGAGGAACAGTTATTTTATTTGATGAGCCGTGGTTTATCTAGAGAAAAGGCTACGGAAATGATTATTATGGGCTTCTTAGAACCATTTACACGTGAGCTTCCAATGGAATATGCAGTTGAGCTAAATCAATTGTTGAAATTAGATATGAGTGATTCTATTGGATAGAAAAGTATTGATTCAAAAAAGAAATCAAATTCAATCACCTATAAGAGAAGAAAAAGAAAAGGCCATAGTGGAAACACTGAAGCCTTTTTTAAAAGGAAATATAGGTTTATATGTACCTGTTAAAGGTGAAGTGGATATCTTTCAACCATTTAAACATCTATCAGTGTATCTTCCTATTGTTACATCCAGTACAGATATGGAATTCATTAAGTATGAAAATAACTTACAAAAAGGTTCTTTTGGTATTCTTGAACCTGTGGGAACTTTTATTGATAAGAATGATATGGATGTGATCGTTGTACCTGTGGTTGGGTTCAATCATACAATTCGAAATGGATACGGAAAAGGCTACTATGATCGATATCTGAAAGATTTTTGTGGTTTAAAGATCGGGGTTGCCTTTGATATACAGGAGAATCTATCGATCTTAAAAAAAGCACATGATGTAGAGATGGATATGATCATTACTGAAACAAGGAGGATCTTAAAATGCGGATAATGTTTTTTGGTGACAGCAATACATGGGGATATGATCCAGAAACATGCCTTCGATTTACAAATCGATATACACAGATTATTCAAAGCGAGTTAAACGACCATGTGATTATAGAAGAAGGCCTAAATGGAAGAACGCTTTGTCAAAATGATCCCTATGATCCAGATCGTAACGGATGCTTGGATATTAAACGCTGTATAAAATCGCATTTGCCTTTGGATATTCTTGTCATTATGTTAGGTACTAATGATGCGAAAAGAATGTATAATACAAATGTATATTCTTTGGAAAAAGGAATGAATGCTCTTTTGGATAAAGTTTTTGATCCATCGCTGTATAAAAAGGGATTTGATATTCCTAAGGTGTTGATCGTTTGTCCGCCACGAATGAATCCATCTTATATCAAGAATCCTAAAACATTTTCTAACTTCGGTAAAGAAGGATTTGATATGATAGAAGAGGCAACAAATCATTTGGCTGAAGTGGCCAAATCATATGGTGCTGATTTTGTCGATACAAAGATCATGGCCGGCAATTATGATGGATTACATCTACAAAGTGAAGAGCATAAACAATTAGCTGAACAATTAATCATTAAAATAAGAGGGATGAAATAATGAGCGCATATACGAACTCGACAAAATTTTGGGAAAGTTTTCAAAAGGTACAGGAAGAATTGAAGGAATGTCTTTCTTTAAAAAAATATGAACGATTAAATGAGCTTGTAGAAGGATTGGATGAAGAAGTCTATAGTTATACAGGAGCACATTTCTTCGTCGAGAATCTATACGATGAGTACGAAATGACTTTTGATACAGGTCCAAATAAAACAACACAATATCTTTGTTCATTGTTTTCTAAGACTGCTCCAAAGTCTATCAAGAAGTCTTGGATCATCAATGCCTGTCTTCCACCTCTTTCGCAAAAAGCCATACAGGCAGAAGTGCAGATCAAAGACCAGTCTTATACTCTGGCGGATTTTCATGTGTTTTATAAAGTTGTAGAAAATACTCAGACTATCGCATGTCACTTATATTGCCCAGCTTATCATCAAATTAAGAATCCAGAAAATAAAAAAGAAATGAGTATGTATTTAATTGAGCTGGCTATTGGACAATGTGCATATGAAGCTTACTTGTCTTCAGTGGATTTTTTAGATGTTCCACCTGAAGAAGATCAGCCTTTCTGTAATTTGGTAGATTTATTCGAAAAAATCATGGACATTGTAGAAAAGAATGAATGGAAAGAATATAACAGCCCATTGGAAATCTACTCTGTCTATCAGCCAATCCAGGATATTGGACATGATTCTTTACGCAAAGATATGAAATATATCTTTACTACACATCCTTTGTTAATTGAAGAGACAATCGAAAATAAAAAAGATGTATTGTTGGATCTTTCTAGCAAAGATGGAGAATATGGATTTGTCTATTTTTCTAATATGTTTCACAATAAAGAAGATGCATTGTTTAGACAAAATCTATCAAAACAATTAGATGATCAGATTTCTAAATTGAATGCAGGAAAGGTGATTGGCGGAGCAATTGGTAAAAGCTATTCTTATATTGACTGGATTGTTTATGACAAGACAAATTTCTTAAAGGCTTTGGAAAGTGCAAAAAAACAGCTCAATAAATCTGTTGAGCTGCATTATGAATCATTTAATGATATCTTAGATTAGTTTTGAATATCAGCGCAGGCATCCAGCAGGCGCTGTTTTCTTATTCCTTTTAATTCCATATCAGGATTTTCTAAAAAGCGTGCTAGTACATCGGCATCTTTTAATAGCTCGCAAAGAGGGGAATCATAGATTTCTTTTTTAGAATGCTGGCCAATCGCAAAACAGATATCATCAATTTCGTTGACCTTAAACATCTTTGTTTCGCTTAAGTATTTATGTGCATAAATGCTAG
>CAMJQJ010000076.1 GCA_946408025.1 uncultured Faecalitalea sp. | reverse complement strand
CCAGATTTACTAATAACAGTTCCCAAGCCATCAATAAGCATACTGAAGAATGGCCATACAAAGTATGAAACAATTGCTACAAATGGTACTGTTAAGATAATCATAATTGGCACGAAACGGTTACCAGCAAAGAAACTAAATGCTACAGGTAATTTTTGTGTGTGGAATTTATTATGAATAAATGCTGTCCATAAACCAGTAACGATACCTCCAAAGATACCCATACGATAAGTGAAAATTCCTAATTGTGTGTCATAAGCTGCATTAATTTGATAAGCCTCTAATGTAGTTGATCCATGACTTGTTAAATAATCAATAGCTGTATTTTCAGCTGTAATTCCATTTAATCCTAACATGTAGTTAAGCATTACGTGGAATAAAACGAAACAGATAACAACTGCAAATCCTGCAATTTCCTTATCTTCTTTTACCATACCAGTGGCAACAGAAATCGCAAATAAAATTGGTAATAATCCAAATACCTTTCCAACTAATGCAGATACTGCACCAACAACAACTTGAACACCTGCTGCACTCGCAAATGCTTCTCCAACTAAACTAGCATTGGTTAAAATAGTAGTGATACCTAATAACAAACCAGCTGCTACAATTATAGATAACGGTCCCATCATGGACTTACCTAGTTTTTGTATAAAAGTTCTCATGTAATCTTCTCTCCTTTACAATTCCAAAATGTGTAATAATCACTTGCAAGCTCTTACATTTCATATGCTACATTAAAATAAATTTCAATTCAATAAATCAAAGGTCTTTAAAATTGTTTATCAAAGTCTGTTTTTCTATCCATTTCTTGAATAATCATCCAACGACATAAAACCTATGTAGCGAGCATATTTCAAAATACGGAGCTTGTACCCTCACAAAATTTGTTATTGGACTTCTTTACTCTTCACACGCTAGCAATGTTAAGTTGTCCAACTAAAATAATGCAATCGCCTCCTTCTACAAAAAGGAAAAGACACCTACAGCTCATAAAAGAATGAACTATTGGCGTCTTTGCTTTTGTATGGTTATTTTAATAATCAAAATAATAATGCGTCAATAATTCGCTCATCCAAAATTTGAATAATAATCCAGACAATCAAGAAAAAAAAGTCGGAATATACCGACTATTCAATAGGAATAAATTTGTTTTCTTCAATTTTCTTTGGTGCTTCTTTAGGAACTGTGACAATCAATTCTCCATTATTGAAAGAGGCTTTTACATCTTCTGTATGAATATCTTCTCCAACATAGAATGAACGATAATAAGATCCGCTAACACGTTCTTTACGAATAATACGACCTTCTTTATCTTTATCTTCTTTGTCTGTGTTGTGAGAAGCTGTTACATTTAAATATCCATCCTTCAATTCCATCTGGATATCTTCTTTCTTAACTCCTGGCATTTCAATGGATAATTCATAATTTCCATCTTTTTCTACAATGTCTGTCTTCATAACTGAAGAAGTTCCTTGTGCATCTGTTGTAAAGAAATCATCAAATAAATTGTCAAATACTGGATAGTAACGCATATCTAACACCTCCTGTGTACTGTTCATTTCTTAAGACATCTATAGTATAGTTCATTTGTTAGCAGAGTTAAGTTAAGAGTGCTATTCATTTAATAATATGAACAATTTCCCTTTTCTGTTTATTTGACCAAAATGAATAAAAGAATGAATATTCACAAACTGAATGAAATTTTTAATGCATCCATACTATAATTTTTAAAAATGGAGGAATTAATATGTTTGGTTTTTTAAAGAAAAAAGAAGTATTTTTATGTCCTGTGGATGGTGAAATTTTACCAATTAGCGAAGTAAATGATCCTGTGTTTTCACAAGAAATGATGGGACCCGGATTTGCGGTGGCACCAACTTCATCTGTTGTTGTTGCACCCATGAATGGAGATGTTGTAACTGTATTCCCTACTTCCCATGCCTTTGGTATCAAATCAAAGAATGGTATTGAAATGATTATTCATATTGGTATTGATACGGTTGAATTGAATGGAAAAGGCTTTAAACCTTTAGTAAAGCAGGGCGATGTTGTAAAAGCGGGAGATTCTTTAGTTGAAGTTGATTTTGATGTATTGAAAAATGAAGGTAAAGATCCTACTTGTATGATTATATTCCCTAATAAAGAGAAGTTTTCAATTGTAAAGCCTCATAGCCATGTAACAACTGGCCAAGACAACATCATTGAATTTAATAAATAGTTTTTAAATTTTTATTCAGAATTTGAATATACAACCATAATGATTCAGATGCATTGTTGCATTAAATTAACAATGCTATGATTTGGTTGCTTAAAAGGAGTACAAGATATGAAAGTAGATGTAAGTAGAATTCAAAAAGATATTGAAACTTTGGCCACATTTAACGAAACTCCTGGTTGTGGTGTAACAAGATCTTCCTATACCAAAGAAGATAAAATGGCTAAGGAATATTTAATATCTGAAATGCAAAAAATTGGATTGACCATTTATGAAGATGGCATGTCAACATTATTTGGTCGTCGCGAAGGAAAATTAAAAGATGCTCCATGCGTTATGTTAGGCTCTCACTATGATACAGTTTATCATGCAGGCGCATTCGATGGAGTTGCCGGATCCGTTTCGGCATTAGAAGTTATGCGTGTATTACACGAAAATAATTTTGAAAATGATTATCCTCTTGAATTAATTTTAATGAATGCCGAAGAAGGTTTTACTTTTGGACCAAGTACCGGTGTTACAAACTCAAGAGCCATGATGGGTACACTTACTTATCATGAACTAGAAACTCGTACAAATCGTTTTGGACAAACTAAATTAGAGGCTTTGAGAGCCTATGGTGTTGAACCAGATTTAGAAAAGGCAAAAAGAGATCCAAAAACAATTAAAAACTTCTTAGAATTACACGTTGAACAAGGTCCTGTTTTGGATCGTGAAAATATTGAAGTTGGATTAATTAAATATCTTGCTGGTATTGGAAGATATACAATCAAATTCCATGGAAAAACTGCAGATTCAACAGAATTAATGAGTAAAAGAAAAGATGCTCTAGTAGGAGCTGCTTATTTCATTGAAAAATTCAATGCGGTAATGCGTACATTCGGTGATGATGCTACAGGAATGGTTGGACAATTGAATATTGTTCCTAACTCAAATCAGTTCGTACCAGAATATGTTGAGGGTAAAATTGAAATTCGTACTTTCACGAAAGAAGTAGTTGATAATAATGATTTCAATACAATTATTACAGATTTATTAAATGAAGTAACTGAAAAATATGGTATTCAAACCGAGTTAGAAGAAATTCGAAGAGTCAATTATCCAAACCCAACAGGTCCTAGTATTATGAATTATGAGAATGTTGAAAAAATGGAAAAAATTTGTGATGAACTAGGCTATAGTCATAAACAAATGAACCAAGGAACTGGACACGATTCAATGATCATGGCTGACTTTGTTGATACAAACATGATTTATGTACCAAGTCGAAACGGTGGAGTATCTCACTGTCCAGAAGAATGGACAGAATATACTGACATCGAAAAAGGTGCTAACGTATTACTTGAATTAGTTAAAGATTTATCTACAAAATAAATAAACAAATGAGCAATTTAGAGAAAATTTCT
>CAMJQJ010000075.1 GCA_946408025.1 uncultured Faecalitalea sp. | reverse complement strand
CACCGAGATCTACACTCTTTCCCTACACGACGCTCTTCCGATCTGTTGAAAAAATACATTGATTGCGTCTGTTAATGCTAATCCGTTTTTCGAAAAAATATTCGCTAATTCACCTTTAATTTCTGAATTGACCCGAATTTGAAAAACATCATCCTTTAGAGTATTTACAACATTAAACATGATCACACACCCTTTCATGAATAGTATTGCCATTCAAACGGAAGTATCAGTCGTTGTAGCTACATTGTTACCACAATAATTGTATAAAACAATTTGTATTTCGTCTTCAAGAATAGACGCATTGAATCGAATATATATTTTAAGTTCAACAAAGCAGATCATGAAGCTACAGTTCTAAACTATTAGTTATTCGTAAATTAACAAGATCAATTCATTTCTGTAGCAACTACAAACATACATAAAGTATTACCGCCCTGATTATCTTCAAAAGATCCTTCACATTGTGGTAAGAAAACAATTTGATGAACCGTATCCCCCTCTACATATGGTGTTGATCCAAAATAAAAAATCGTATAATAATATGGGTTGTCAGAATTCAAATCTACACACAACATTTCGGTTACGGTTTGTCCAAATTCCGAATATTCAGAATTTTGGACAACAGATAAATTCGATAAACGATACAACTTATCATAAAATGTAGAAATGTTTTTACTAGCTTGCGGATAATCAAACTGTCCAGCAATATTACTTTCATAATCTTGTGGAACATTATTCATATCAATTGGAAAAAAATTCTGATGATTTTTAAAAAAATTTAACCCTTTTTCACTCATATAAAAAGAGTGGTAACCACTTTTCTTTGAGTTTTCGTAATATGAATTCTCATATTGTAAATGTTCTACCTTTGTTGGTGTGAAAGCACCATCTGAATACTTCCCTTCTTCTTTAACATATTTATTTTTTTCCCAAGTTGTTGAACCATAACCATTAAAGGTGCCATTTTTGAATTCACCAATATATGTCCATTTAACATTATCATCATTCTTAGAAACAAATTTTCCTTTTCCAAATGGCTTCTTTTTTTTCATTTTTCCTGTATATTTTCCATTATAAGTAACATCAACTAAAGATTTTCCATCTTCTGACCAATCTTTTGCTTTAATTTTTATCTTATGATTTTTCACATTAACTATCTGTGATTGATTTTTTGATTGAACATTAGTTGTATTTGAACAACCTGCTACACTAATCACCATCGTTAAACATAAAATAATCGCCAATATTCTTATTCTCTCCATGATTCATCTCTCCCTAATATATTATTAGCATTCTTAACTCTATTATATCCATTTTTTCATTATGTATCTTTCAATTTAAAAAATACAAGATTAAATTTTATTTCATACCCATACTCATTTGTAATATTCTATTTTTAAAAAAACATATATTTTGAGCCGCCCCCAAAAAGTTGGACCAAAAATCTAACAGATTGGAGGCAGCTTTTATTATGGCAAAATACAGTTATGAATTAAAAAAGAAAATCGTTGATCAGTATTTAAATGGTAATGGTGGTTTTGCCGCACTCACAAAACAATATTCGGTTCCTTATACTGTGGTTCGTCGATGGGTGCATACCTATACAAACTTAGGTGAAGATGGTCTGAAATCTCACAAGAAAGGACGAAAGCCTAAGCCTGGACCACCGCCTATGAATAAAGATCAAAACGAAAAACAAACCATTGAAACGGCTGATGATAATGCCAAACATATCAAAGAACTGGAAGACGAAAACTATCATTTGCGACTGGAGAATGCCATCTTAAAAAAAACGAGGAGGCTGCGGCTGGAAGAGGAAGCAAAGAGCAGAAAACGAGAATCATCCACAGCCTACGACAAGAATTCAAATTAAAAGACATTCTCGCACAGATGAACTTTCCCAAGTCAACCTATGAATACTGGGTCAAACGCTTCGATCGGCTAGATCGGGATGAAGAATTGGCCAAAGAGATTGGCCGGATCAAAGAAGAAATCCAAACTATGGATACCGCCGTGTTTACTGCGAGCTTCAGAAAACGGGACATACGATTAATATCAAGAAAGTACATCGATTGTTCAAAAAATATCATTGGCAGGTCACATCATTTACCCGAAAGAGTCGTAAATATCACTCCTATCGAGGCGAAGGAAAGAACATGGCACCCAACCGGATCAATCGGAGATTCTTCACATGCATACCGCATCAGAAGATAACGACCGATACGAACGAATTCAAATATTATGCTCTCACATCGAAAGGAAATGTGATCATCAAGAAACTGTATCTGGACCTTATATGGATATGTATAACAGTGAGATCCTTTCGTATTCCATAGGCAAAAGTCCGTCCGCACAAAGTATAAATATGACACTGGATAAAGCCATCGAGATTACATCGGGCTGCCCATAGGATAATAAAATATTGCAAAGCATGTCACGCAAAGGCAACTGTTATGACAATTCAATCATGCAAAACTTTTTTGGATTACTCAAGCAGGAGATCCATTACGGAAACAATTATTACAGTTTTGAAGAGTTGGCAGAAGCCATCGATAAATTCATCAAATATTACAATGAAGATAGGATCAAAGAAAAATTGAATCGGATGCGTCCTGTAGAATACAGGTCCCATCATTGGGACAACAAAGAAAAAACGCAGATTTCTCTGCGTTAAAAATGTCCAACTTTTTGGTAGCACCTCAGCTGATATTGCTTTTGAATTAAATATGGGGATACATGGTGACGATAGAATACGTCAATGGACGAATCTTTATAAAGCTATTGGGCCAGAAGCTCTCAATCCGAAAGAATAAAATTCATCGTATTCAAAAGAATGTAAGGAACGAGTAGTTCAGGATCCTATACAGAATGGATTATCACAAAACGAACTGGCGACAAAATACAACATTTCCATCATTCAATGGATCAAACGGTATAATATGGAACCAAGAGATTATGATCACCATCCGGAGGTCTATAGGACAGAAAGAAAACAACGAAAAGAAACAGAGGTCAAGTTCTTAAAAACTCAACGAATCAGGGCCAACAATGATGAACGATATTCCATACAGTATCTGTGTCAATTAGCTGGTATATACAGGCCATTGCCGATGAAAACTACACCACAAGAAACAAAGGATAATGGATTGGATTGGGATTTCAATACACACGCAAAGTATTTTCTAAGATGCTTGAAGATGACGGGCTCACCCAATCCATGGGTCACTGTATAATGGACCAGTAGAAGCTTTCCAAGGATTCCTCAAAGATATGGTTAAAGTTTCGTTTGGCAAGGCACAACGTATGAAGAAGCTGCAGAAATCATTTAAGGACTTATGAATGCTATATCTACAAATATCCAATTGCACCAAATAGAAGCATGGAACGATTCTGGGAAAAGATTGAGAAGAACAAAGCAAAACAACAGGAACGAGCATAATAATAAAAGCAAGGCCAAATTCAATTGACCCTGCTTGGTAGTTATTTTGGATATTTCCACTGTCTACTTGACAGGGGGCATATCACTCAGCTCGTTTTACTTTAGATGATTGAATTCATCCGCTTTATCTTCTGGTAACGCATATTCCATATAGATGTCTTTTTTCATATATGACATCTTATCCATCATTTCCTGTCCCATGCGATCCAAATGTAAAAGATCCGTTTTATCAGGATTCTCTGGTGTAAC
>CAMJQJ010000074.1 GCA_946408025.1 uncultured Faecalitalea sp. | reverse complement strand
GGAATTATGATGGGAACTCGTAGTGGAGACATCGATCCAGCCATCGTTATCTATCTTCAGAAAAAATATGGTTATACTCCAGACGAAGTAGACAATATCTTGAATAAAAAATCAGGTATGTTAGGAATCAGCGGTATTTCCAGTGATGGACGTGATGTTGAAAAAGCAGCTGATGAAGGAAATGAAAGAGCTATTCTTACTCAGAAAATGTATGTTTCAAGAATTGTTGAAACTGTAAGTGGATATTATGGATTAATGGGTGGAGCTGATGCTATTGTATTTGCTGGTGGTATTGGTGAAAATGACTGGAAAATGCGTCAAAAGATTTGTGATGGTTTAAAAGTCTTTGGTGTAGATGTTCCTAGTGAATTAAATGAAGGTATTCGTGGAGAAGAAGCAAAACTATCTAGTGATGCCAGCAAGATGCAGGTATGGTTGATTCCTACAAATGAAGAATTAATGATTGCACGTGATGCATATAAGGATTTGGTAAACAATGCCTAATTGGCTGATCGATTTAATTGAACAACATTCAACCATCGTATTATTTCGTCATGTGTTTCCAGATATGGATGCCTTAGGCTCTCAATTAGGATTTTCTTTATGGCTAAAAGATCGTTATCCTCAAAAACAGATTTATTGTTTAGGTCAAAACAATACATTATCGGATAAACTAGGATTTCAAATGGATGAAGTAAGTGAAGAGATTCTAAAAGATTCTTTAGGAATTATTTTAGATACATCCAATGTATCTCGTGTAGATGATCAAAGATTTACTCTTTGTAAACAAACATGTCGAATTGATCATCATGTTCGAGTTGAATCATTCTGTGATCAAGAATGGATCGATGATCATGCAAGTGCAACCTGTGAGATGTTAGCTTTATATTTTGATCATATTCAAGCTTCTTTACCAAAACAAAGTGCCCAGTTGATTTATGAAGGACTTATTGCAGATAATATTCGTTTTACGATCTCAACGGTCAGAGAACAAACCTATGATGCTGCTAAGTATCTTTATTCACAAGGTGTGGATGTAATTGAAGCAGAAAGAGTTAACTTTAATGGCTCTTTATTAGATTATCAATATGAAACTCTTGTTCGTAAGCATGCAACGGTTTCAAATAAGTTTATGTATGCGATCATTGATCAAAAAGAATATGAAGAAGCAGGACTTACTTTTTCTCAGGCTAAAGAGAAAGTCTATGTTCTAAGTGGTATTAATGAAATTGAAATCTGGGCCTTATTTACACAAATGGAAGATGGCATTCACTATAGTGCTTCTTTACGTTCAAGAACGATTCCAATTCGTGATGTCGCTATGGAATATCATGGTGGTGGTCATGAATGCGCCAGTGGTATCAAAAATCTAACACTTGATCAAGTTCATGAAATTATTGATATATTATCGAAGCGAAGCTAGTCTTCGCTTTTTTTCCGTTTCAACAACCATTTAGGAAATGCCAATGATTTAATTAATATAGTTTAATTTAATTAAAGATGTGATTCCTATGAAAAAAGGATTGTTGCTTCTTTGTTAATGTTTGGTTTTGGTTGTGCAATACAAAATGTTTTTACAGTTGATCAAATTGAAGAAAATATTGAAAAATCAACGATCCAATGATATGAGTCACAAACAGAAAAAGAGGAGTTCTTTTTAAAGATAATGGGTTACTCAGGCGAAATGAAGGTTTTGTTTATGAAATGAAGATAAAAGAAGATACAAAAACAATTCACCTTAAACTCTATCAATATATGAAGGAGGCATGGATTGTTCATTATAATTGTTAACTTGATATTTAACAATATGCAAAACCAAATGATTTAGAAAACGTTAGAAGTATAATATAAGAAGATGAAGATTATTGAATCTGGACCGTTCCATTTAAAAAAAAGGGCGTTAACTCTATGGTTAGCGCCTTTATAATATATCTTGTATCTTTATTTCAGGTTTTTGACAAGGATAATTTTCTAAATATTCTATAACTTGATTTGTAAGATACGTTGGTGTGCTTGCTCCACTTGTGATGGCAATTCGCTTGGCTCCATGCAGATCATCAATATTGAGTTCATTAACATCATTGATACGTATTACTTGTTTTATCTTTGCTTTTTTTCCAATGTTAGCTAATTGTTTTGTATTATTGCTGGAAGGATCTCCAACTACGATCAAAGTATCAATGTTTTGATCCTTTAAATCTAGGATGGCTTGTTGTCTAATTCTTGTTGCATTGCATATTTCATCATGGAATTCAGCCTCTGGATATGCTTGCTTGATCGCATCAAATAGGTATTGGATATCAAAAATTGACATTGTTGTTTGATTGGTCACAAAGATTGGTTCTTGGATACTATTTGGAATGTCTTCTTCTTTTTCAACAAGATAAATTTTATCACTTGTTGAATAAATGGCTTCGGCTTCAGGGTGTCGATATTTACCAATATAGAAGATTACAAACCCTTCTGATAGCTTTTGTTGGATGATCTTTTGTGTTTGAAGAACGAAAGGACAAGAAGCATCGATGATCTTTAATCCTTTATTCAAAGCTTTTTGTCGAACTTCTTGGCTAATACCATGAGCTGTAAAAATTACGATACCTTCTTCAATTTCATCTAAGAGCTCCAATCTTGTTTTATTTTTATCTTCAATAGTATCTAACTTATCGTAAGACAATGCTTTTTTTACATATTGATTGTGGACAAGATTGCCTAAAATTGTTATTCTAGAGTCTGGATTTTCAAGTCTGGTTTTTTTTGCGATGGCAATCGCCTGTAAAACACCGCCACAATATCCTTGAGGATCTACTTTAATAATTTCAAATGGTTTCATGTAAATATTATATATGAATTTATTTCTTTGGTAAATGAATTCAGTTTGTGGGATAATAAAAAAGGAGGCGTTATGATGGAACGTATTCAAGAGATAATGAAATTGGAGCGCTTTAAAAAATTAACTCCAATTCAGGAAAGAGTTGTTAATAGAAAAAACAAACATCGAGATTTAATTGGTATTTCTAGTACTGGATCAGGTAAGTCGCATGCTTTTTTCATGGCTATTTTTGAGCAGTTAGACTTTGACAAGAATGAAGTACAAGCAGTTATCTCTGCTCCAACACGTGAACTAGCGTTTCAGTTGCATGAGCGTTGTAAAAAGATAGCATCTTACTTTAATGTACGCACGAAGCTAGTAACAGGAGGAATGCAGAAGACAAGTGGGTCAAAACAAGTTCCTCAAATCGTTATTGGTACGCCAGGACGCATGAAAGATCTTTTCTTAAAAGATAAAACATTACGTCTTGATACAGCTAAAATTGTTGTAGTTGATGAAGCTGATATGACATTGGAATTTGGTTTCCTTGAAGACATTGATATGATCTTATCTAAAATGGATAAAAAAGTACAAATGATGGTCTTCAGTGCAACGATTCCTGAAGGGCTTCAACCATTTTTAAGAAAGTATTTATTTGATCCAGAATTAATTCAAATTGATACAAATGATGAATTTCAATCAGACATCACACATTTTTTGGTACCTTGTAAACATAAGAGTTATGAACAAAAAATCTTAGATGTATTGCCAATCATTCAACCATATGTATGTTTGATTTTTACCAATACTACGGAACAAGCTTCTAGTATGGCCAATACCTTACGTGAAAATGGATATGACCTTGTGGAACTGCACAGTGGTTTGGAATCTAGAGAGCGAATGCAAGCAATCAAAATGATTCAATCGCAAAAGAAAAAATATATTGTAGCTAGTGATATCGCATCTAGAGGAATTGATATTGAGGGGATTACACATGTTATTAGTTGTGGTTTTCCAAAAGATCTTAAGTTTTATATTCATCGTGCAGGTCGTACAGGTCGTGCTAAACGTGATGGACAATGTATCGCTCTATATCGCCCAGAAGATAAAAGAGCCATTGATATTTTGACAAAAGATGGAATTGTTTTT
>CAMJQJ010000073.1 GCA_946408025.1 uncultured Faecalitalea sp. | reverse complement strand
CAAGAATTTGTCCGCACCCCTATCCCTCAACCTTTACAAATATATTAAAAGGAGTTAAAATATTGTTAATAAAATCATTAAATATACAAGTAATATAAATATTGTATATTGATGTACATTTATGAGAAAAGGGGTTATTTTATGAAAAAAGTTACTTTATTGAAAGCTTTAGCTTTTCCTGCTACGGCAGCTTTTATGGTTGGCGTAGGAAATGCAGTTGTTTTAGCAGATGAAACCACTCCAGATAGAACTCCATCGGATAATAATACAGTAGTCGATGCCAAGTCGGTTGAACAAACGCAAGATGATACGAAACAAGTAGCCATTAATGCAAGCGCAACTGTGGCAGATACAACTGATGAATCAAAGGTTGAAACCCAACCAGTAAGTAATGATTCCAATACAAACGAATCACAAGGAGTAGAAACACAATCAATAGTTGAAGCTACCAATACAAATGAATCAGAAACAAATAATAGTGTACAAACACAAGAAAATCCAGAAGTGGATGTAGTAGCAAAGATTGGTGATACTGCATATGCTTCGTTGGATGATGCGTTAAGTGCTGCACAAGATAACGACACAATCAATCTATATAAAGACGCTACAACCAAAAATGGTTTTGGAATCAATGGCAAAGCCATTACTATTCAAGGTAATGGACATGCGATAACGGCCGATACATTAGGTATTTATTTAAGAAAAGATGGAAATAAGATAGCAGTGCTAAACTTTGTAGATAGTACAGTTAATTTAATTCCAGCTAATGGTACACCAACTCTTGCAGGAGAAGGATATAAATGGGCGAATGCCGTAGTAAACTATGATTGTCAATTGAATTTAAGCAATACTAAATTTTATATTAAAGGCGGTTATGGCCCTGGCACAGGAATCTATTTTCATTCGGGTGGTTCACTAACCTTAGATAACGCCTCAGAAATGAAAATATTTGGACTTTCTGGTAATGCGATTGAGTCCGATGAAAATGATGGAGCAAATCCATATAAAGTGGGTGTTAATGTTCTGAATAAGTCGAATTTAGATATTCAAACATGTAGATCAGGTCTAGTTGGTCAAATTGAAACTGTGGTTTCTAATTCAAATTTGACTGTAGATGGTATGAAAACAAGTGGCTCTAATGGTGCGGATTATACCATCACTAATAATTCAACGGTTAAATTTGATAACAATGTTTATCATGGTATGTCTACAAGACATTTAACTATTAACGATTCTACATTTACTGCAACAAACAATGGTATGGATGGCATCGTTATGTCCGGTAATGGTCATTTTATAAAAGCAAATGTTACAATTACCGGTACACAAGGAAAATCGAATTATAGTGCAGGAATGAGATTATTAGGATCAAAAGCAAACTTATCGATTGATAAAGATTCAATTATTAATATTACAGATAATAAGGTTTCTGGTATTTTCTTAGATAAAAACAGTCATTTAACAGTTGATGAGGGTGCTAATATCTTAGTAACAAGAAATCATGCGGAACAAGAAAATATTCCATCTAAAAATAATATTGCACAATCCGGTGGTGGAATTTTTGTCCGGTCTAATGCAGTTGCAAATTTGTCGAATTCAACACAAGTTTATAATAACCATGCAAATTATGCAGGTGATGATATCTTTGTAGAAGATGGCGGACATATCACATTTGGAAATACTGGCGAAGGCTGGAAATTAGATGGTGATCCAGATTGTACGGATTCTATTAATGGTTGGTACGATGATCAAGCAGATTCTAGATGGGAAGCCCATTCTGAAAACCATGAATCGGATCATACTGAAAAAGTGAATGCTGGTACATATAATGGTGTATTAGCTTTAAAGGCAGCTCACAATAATGGAACCGTAATAGCTCATTATGTGGATGAAGCTGGAAATCAGATTGCGGATAATGAAACATATAAAGATGCTGTTGGAAATGAATATACAACCGAAGCAAAAACGATTAATAAATATACATTAATTAAAGTGCCAGAAAATAATAATGGAACATACACAGAAGATGATATTAATGTATATTATGTTTATACACTAACAAAAGGTAAAGTCGTAGCTCATTATGTAGATGAAAATGGTAATACGATTGCGAAGGATGAAACGTATGAAGATGTTTTAGACAATCCTTATCAAACCGTAAAGAAGGATATTGCTGGTTATGTTTTTGTCAGTGTAGATGGACAAGAAACGGGTGTATTTAAAGACGGTACGATTGAAGTTACATATAAATATAAGAAAAAAATAATTGAAGATAATTCTAATAAGAATACACCTTCTAAAAATACGCCTTCAAATACATCAACTACAGAAAATGTAGCTCCAGAAACAGAAACACAAGAAACCAACAGTGTGCAAACCGGTGTTGAAACCAATACAGTTTCTATGATGGGTTCGATGATAACTTCTTTGTTTGGATTGGGATTCTTACGGCGTAAGAAACATTAAGGAATAAAATATTTAAATTTTAGGAACAGGAATCATAATGGTTTCTGTTCTTTTTTATCATTTGTTGTTTTTCCAACAAACTATTATCGATTCAATGTTAGACTATACTTACAAGGTAGGTAACAGATATGAAACAAATCGATAAAAATAAAAAAGTAGCTGAATTAATTTCTGAAAATCCAGAAATCAAAGATATCATGATCTCTTTGGGATTCAAAGATATTACGAATCCGATGGCTCTACAAACTGTAGGAAAGATCATGACTCTAGAAAAAGGAGCTCAAATCAAAGGGATTCCATGGGAAAAAGTACAAGCTGCTTTTGCGGAACATGGTTTTGAATTGGCTTCTAAAGAAACAAAAACGTTTTCCATCGATCCATCTAATGATCTAGAATCTTATATCCTTCGTCTTCAACAAGGAGAAGATTTAGAAAGTGTGCGAGCTGATTTTGTGAAAGCCTATGAAAATGTATCGGTACAAGAAATTGCGAATGCCGAGCAAGAATTGATCAATAAAGGAATGCCCGTACCAGAAGTGCAACGATTATGTGATGTGCATTCGGCTTTATTTCATGGAAAGACCGAAGCAGAAGTTCTTGCGGATGAACAAATACCTGCTGGCCATCCGGTTTCTATCATGAAGTTAGAGAATCAGATTTTGAAACAATATTTGGATCAAAATAGAGAGATTCCTTATGTAGAATTAAAAAAACATTATAAGAAAAAAGAAGAATTGATTCTGGCACAATTGGATGCACTTGGCTATCCAGGACCTAATCAAGTTATGTGGGGTGTAGATGATGAAATCTTACATGATATTCCCAACAATCGATCACGTATTGAGGAAATGATCTTTAAAGAAAACCAAATTTTATTTCCTTTAGCACTTGAAAAATTCAGTAAAGAAATGTGGTATCAAATCTATCAGGATATGCCAATTTATGGAAATGCGTTTATCAGTGAAGTGGCTTCTTGGCCCGAAGCGGAAACGTATCGGCGTCCTGGCAACGATGGTTTTCTACATTTTGAAAATGGAGATCTTACAGTTGCTCAATTTGAAGCAATTTGTAAAGCATTGCCAGTTGAGTTGACATTTATTGATGCGAATGATGTCAATCGTTTCTTTAGTATCACCAATGGTGTATTTGCTCGTCCAAAAACGGCATTAAATCGAAAAGTATATAGTTGTCATCCACCACGTGTTCAACCTATCGTAAAACAAATGCTTTCTGATTTTAAGAGTCATAAACGTAATAAAGTAGAACGATGGTTCAAAAATACGCGCATTCAATATGTAGCCATTTATGATCAAGAAGATCAATATATGGGCTGTTTAGAAATTGTCCAAGATTTTAGTGAAATTTTAAAAAATCACCAGTGAGTCGAATGATTCACTGGTTTTTTATATAATCCAACAAAGCTTTGGCACTGTTTGAAATGTAATTGTTCTTAGAAGTAACAATACAAATATTGGATTGCATCGATAAATCCTGAATGGGATAGGCATTATCTTCTTTTTTCGCAATGGAAGCTGGTGCTAAACCGATACCATACCCTCGTTGTGCCCATTGCATGCAAGTTCGAGCATCATCACTGACACAAAAATAATTGGGTGTCTCCAAGAGTTGATCAAAGAATTCTTTCCATCGACGATAAATGATCAACGGAACATGATTCAGTTCTTCGACGGTTAGTGGTTTTGTGCTGCCAATTGTATAAAAATTTTCCATTGCTGTTTGTATCATTTGTAAGCTGGAGTCTTTTGGAAAAGGACTTCGAACTACAGCTATTTC
>CAMJQJ010000072.1 GCA_946408025.1 uncultured Faecalitalea sp. | reverse complement strand
TTTGGATTAACTGTTCATAAGCTTTTGCTTCTTCTATACCATTTAAATTTTCACGTTGTATGTTTTCCAATAACGCAATTTCCATCATTTCCTGATCGTTTAAATCAACAATGATAGCTGGAATATCATCCTTACCCGCAAGTTTGCTGGCACGAAGTCTTCGTTCCCCGGCAATCAGATCATATCCTTGTATACTTTTTTTAACTAAAATAGGAGTAAAAACACCATGTTGCTTTATAGATTGGCTTAATTCCTTTAATGCTTCATCATCAAATATTTTTCGAGGCTGATAAGGATTAGGACGAATCTGACTAATCATTATTTTTGTCTGTTCTTGTTTATCCGTCTTTACATCACCATTTTGAATATCTTCCAAAACTTTAGAAACATCTTGCCCAAAAATTGAATTTAATCCTTTTCCTAAACGATTTGTATCTTTAGTACTCATTTTAGTTTCCTCCGTTTCGTTTTAAAAATTCTTGTGTTAACCCTGCATAAGCTTTCGCTCCATTACATGTAATATCATATTCAAAAATAGATAAACCTCGGCTTGGTGCTTCTGATAATTTAATATTTCGTGGTATTGAATTTTGATATACTTGTTTTCCAAAGTTCTGACGAACATCTTGTGAAACTTCCACGCTTAACTTAGTACGAATATCAAACATTGTCAAAAGAATACCCTCTATTTTTAAATGAGGATTGTATAACTGCTGCACCAAACGAATTGTTAGAAGTAACTGCGTAACTCCTTCCAAAGCATAATATTCACATTGTACCGGAATTAATACACTATCAGCAGCCGTTAATGCATTTGTGTTTAACAAACCTAAAGAAGGAGGACAATCAATTATTATATAATCATACTGATCACGAACTTTCATAAGTTGCCTTTTTAATAATTCTTCTTTTCCTGTCTCCATCTTATCCATTTCTAAATCTGCTCCCGCAAGTGAAATAGATGAAGGAAGAATATCTATATTAGGTGCTTCTTTATGAACAATTGCATCTTCAATTGGATAGTCTTCCAGTAAAACTGAATAAATCGTTGGTTGCCCCTGTTTAGTTATAGCTAACAATCCTTGACTGGCATTTCCCTGCGAATCAAAATCAACCAACAATACTTTTTTATTCATTTGTGCTAATCCACTAGATAGATTAATTGCGGTCGTTGTTTTCCCAACCCCACCTTTTTGATTGGATATCGCAATGATCTTCCCCATATTACATACCTCCTAAAGGTTTCTTTTTTATCTGACCATACGCTCTAGGATATTTAGTAGGCGTTGTCTTTATTTTTTTCATATATAAATTTATCCTTGTTGCTTCATCAACATCGATCGTATCTTCCTTGATAAGTTTCATACCTAAAACATCTAGAGCTTTTTGAGCCTCTACCAACTCATCATGACCTTGTTTTCCTTTCAAAGCAATAAAATCTCCCTTCATCTTTACCAAAGGAGCACATAACTCCAATAAAATAGACAATCTAGCTACCGCTCTAGCACTAACTATATCATAAGATTCTCTATGCTCTTTTACAAAATCTTCAGCTCTTTCAGGATAAATAAATATATCCTTTAAATCTAGCGTTTCTTTTACCGTTTCTAAAAAACGACATCTTTTCTGTAAAGGTTCGACAATCGTTAATTTCATCTCTGGAAATACAATTTTTAAAGGAATTCCAGGAAAACCAGCGCCAGATCCAACATCACAAAGACTCTTATGTGATAAATTATCAAAAGGAGCAATTGAATCATAAAAATGTTTTTCCCAAATTTCCTCTTCTTTTGTAATGGCCGTCAAATTCATTTTTTGATTCCATTCCAGTAATAATTCCATATATTTTTCAAATTGTTCTATCATTCTATCTGTAATGATTAAACCTTGTTTTCTTAATTTATTTCTAAATTGTTCTTTTGTCATATTCTTCTCTCCGTGTAGTCAAATTATATCATTTTCATTCAATTTTTAAACTATCTTTAGTATATGTTTATATTTGACATCATTTATGTCAAATTATTCATATTATTTTATTTTCAATAACTATATGCTACAATGCAAATAAAGTAAAAATCCTATATACACAAAAAATTTATCATTAGTTATATGTGAATAATGGAGAAAAGAATTATGAAAACAACTGAAGAAATATTTAAAAACGCATTAGACAAAGAAGTTGAAGAACAATTATTCGCAATTCGGCAAAGCATGTCTTATTATCGATGTGCTTTAATGGAAGTAGAAACAAAATTTAAAGTTTTAAATGAACAATTTTCTTTATATTATGATCGTAATCCAATCGAATCTATTAGTACTAGGATCAAATCAGAAGAAAGTATTCTACGAAAATTAAAATCACGTAATCTCCCACTTACATTAAAATCAATGGAAGATCATATCTTTGATATTGCTGGAGTGAGAGTAATTGGCTCTTTTTTAGAAGACATTTATGATTTAGCAAATTATTTTTTAAAACAAGATGATGTACATCTAATAGAAACAAAAGACTATATTCAAAATCCAAAACCTAATGGATATCGTTCTTTACATTTGATTGTCGAAATTCCTATTTTTTTATCAAATGAAAAGAAATGGATCAAAGTTGAAGTTCAATTTCGTACAATCGCAATGAATTTTTGGGCAAGTTTAGAACATAAATTAAGATATAAAAAAGAATTATCGAATGAACGACTCGCCGAAATTGATAGTGAACTATTTGAATGTGCAAAACTTTGTTCTACTCTTGATCAAAAAATGCAAAATATAAAAGGTTCAAAAAAATAAGTTGAATATTTCTTTACAGTAGTAAGATTGAATACCTCTCTTTTTCAAAGTATAATTTATATATATTAAAAGGAGAGGTTTTTATGTGGTCTAGAAAAAAACTCAAACAAAATGCTAAAGATATCATGAATGATAATTATTTTAATATGCTTGGAGTATCTGTTATCGCAACCTTATTAAATGGTTCATTGATATTCTCAATCAATGAATATTTTAATCAACTAGGAAAAATGATAAATGTTCAATCAGATCCATTCATGGAAATATCAGCTAATGAAAATCCTCAAGCTTTTTTCGTTATTCTAATCTCATTATTGATTGGTTCCTTTTTTATCATTATTTTTCGCTTATTGTTTAATTTATTAATTGCAAATCCTATCACAGTCGGTCATAGTAAATACTATATAAAAAATAGAAAGAACCAAGGAAATTTTAAAGATCTGTTCTATGCTTTCAGACATAATTATATAAATATTGTCATTGTCATGCTTTTAATGTACATTAAAATATTTCTTTGGACATTATTATTAATAATTCCAGGAATCATAAAATCATATGAATATTCCATGATTCCATATATCCTATCTGAGCGTCCTGATATTTCCTATAAAGAAGCCTTCGAGTTATCCAAACAATTAACAGAGGATCAAAAAATAAATTTGTTTAATCTGGATCTTTCGTTTATTGGTTGGGATTTATTAGGAATGTTAGTTTGTGGGTTTGGAATAATTTTTGTATATCCTTATTACTATGCAACGCATGTCGAAGCATATGAAAAATTAAAAGAAATCAAACAAATTGAAATTTCCCCAAAAATCCCTCCAATTCCAACTTTATAATCATTTAATTTTGAACTTCTAAAATAAAAAGACTATACTAATATCATGAATAAAGAATTGATAAGAGAATTAAAAAACAAAAACATAAATATTATCGCAGTTTCTAAGTATCATACAAAAGAAGAAATTGATGAAGTTGCTAAAGAGGGTATTAATACTTTTGGAGAAAATCGAGTTCAAGAATTTTTAGAAAAATATGATCCAAAATATAAATGGCATATTATTGGTCACCTTCAAACAAACAAAGTGAAATACATCATAGGTAAAGTTGAAATGATCGAAAGTTTAGATTCAATAAAACTAGCTAAAGAAATTGAAAAACAGGCTGCTAAGCACGATGTCGTTCAAAATGTTTTGATTCAAATAAAAATTTCTAAAGATGAATTAAAAACAGGCTTACCTATTGAAGAAACAGAATTCTTCTTAAAAGAAGTTTCAACATACCCTCATATCAATATCAAAGGATTTATGTGTGTTGCTAGCCATACTGAAAATATACAGTTGATCCAGGAAGAATTTTCAATGATGAATGATTTGTATAAAAAATATAAAGATTTGTATCAATTAGATACCTTGTCAATGGGTATGAGATCGGAAGAGCGTCGTGTAGGGAAAGAGTGTAGATCTCGGTGGT
>CAMJQJ010000071.1 GCA_946408025.1 uncultured Faecalitalea sp. | reverse complement strand
TACTTAATGAGTTGTGATACGCGTAATATGCACAATTAAATATATTTTTTCATCACGCGTAATTTGTTTATGTAGTAATCTATCGATATATTTTTCGATTTGTTCTACGCAGTCTAATGCAGAAGAATTCTTGATAATATATGTATAATATATATCATCATTTTCATTTTCAAGCATTTTATCTTCCAAAAGTCGTTGTAAGAAAAATTGCATGTGAACAACAAATCTTGAATAGTTCAGCGAATTCTCATCAATTGTATAGCCATAATGTAATTGAATGATTTGAAAAATATCTTTTAACATTTTGACCATCAACATACCATTTTCTGTTGAAAGATCGTTCGATTTGATTTGTGCATTCACAAAGTGAAAGGCAATATTTCCGGCTTCTGTTTCAGGCAATTGAATATGAAGTGTTTCATTAATGTAGTCTACAGCTTGTAAACCAAGCATAAATTCATTTGGATAAAATTTTTGGATTTCCCACAACATTCTATTTTGTAGAACAATGCCTTTTTCATATCTTTCTACCGCATATAACAAGTGATCTAACAAGGTCACAAAGATTTGTTTGTTGAATGGAGAAGAAATGTTAAGTTGTGCCATTTCAATGATGTGGTGCACAATTTCTAAATAGATGTCGGGTGCGTTTTCTAAAACTTGAAGATATCCATTTTTATTTGTACTATCTTGAAGAACATATGTTTTTTCTATATCTTCATCTCTAATTTCGTCTCCTACTTTATAGTGAAAACGCAGTCCCTTTCCCATCACAATCATTTCCTCATGATTATCATTCACTAGAAGCATATTGTTGTTTAAAAATTTTTCGATAATCATGTGAAGTACCTCATATACCTAGATATTCTTTCCGTTTTCCTCAATTACTTGTTTGTACCAGTATAAACTGTCTTTTTTATATCGTTTTAATTCTTTTAAATCAAATTCATCACGATCGACATAAATGAATCCGTATCTTTTCTTATAGCCTTGATGTGTACTAACAACATCAATGGCAGCCCAAGGACAATAGCCAAGCATTTTGACACCATCTGTAATGGCTAAGCGCATTTGGTGAAGGTGTTTTTGAATAAAATCAATACGATATTGGTCATGAATACATCCATCTGGTTCTAATGTGTCATTGGCACCAATTCCATTTTCTGTAATCAGAATAGGAAGTTGGTAACGTTCATATACCTTTCTTAAAGTATATCGGAATCCAACAGGATCAACAACCCATCCATACTGCGTTTTCTCTACGTATGGGTTCTCACTAGGGCGATATACGCCTTGTTCACCTAGCATAATTTGTTGGTCACCCGCTCTTGCAGCTACATCTGAAGCATCTCCTTTACTTGCAGCTATAGTTGCGGTTGAATAATAATTCATGGCGATAAAGTCTGGATTTGCGCCTTTTAATGTTTCAAAGTCTCCATCTTGAATTTCTGGAGCGATATTACGATCTTTTAGGTAAGACCATGCCAAAGGGTGGTATTTTCCAAATGCACAAACATCGACAAAGTTCCAACAGCGAAGTACTTCCCAGTTGTGAGCGGCAATCGCATCATTTGGATTACAAGTAGCTGGATACATAGCTGTTAAATTTAGTGCAGGTCCGATTTTACCTTCTGGAACCATATTATGGAAGAGTTTCATGACTTTTGCCTGAGCAAGCATCATATGGTGGTTTTGTTGATACAAATCTTTTTTAGATGGTAATTTTCCGCCTTTAGGTAATCCAATTGCACCAGGATGTAGAATCATCGTATTTTGTTCGTTGATCGTTAACCAGTACTTTACTTTTGATCCATAGTGGATAAATAATACTTTGGCATATTCAACAAAGGCTTCAATCGTATCACGGTTTAACCAACCACCCTTTTCTTCTAGGCAATATGGTAAATCAAAGTGATACATTGTAACAACAGGTTCGATGTTGTATTTTAAGCATTCATCAATGACATTATTGTAGAATTCGATGCCTTTTTCATTCACTTTACCCGTTCCATTTGGTAAGATACGAGTCCATGCGATAGAGAAACGATAAGCTTTTAATCCCATTTCTGCAAATAGGGCAATATCTTCTTTATATCTATGATAATGATCAGAAGCTACAGAGAAATCAGCAACATCACTTGGGTGTTCATACATGTCAATGATAGATGGGCTTTTACCATCTTCATCAATGGCACCTTCAACTTGGTATGCTGAGGTAGATGCTCCCCACAAAAAGTTTTGAGGGAAGTCTTTTAATTTAGAATAGTGCATGGTTTACCTCCTAGTCTAAAGAAATTAATTTGTTTCCATGTTGAGTTGTTGATTGTTTTTCAATTTGAATCGAACTGAAATTCTTTGAATTTGTGATGATGATTGGAGTTGTTGTGTCATAACCTTCTTCTTTGATTTTGGCTAAATCAAAAGTTAATAGTAACTGTCCCTTTTTAACTTCTTCATTGACTTGAATTTGAGGACTGAAATATTTTCCTTGTAGATTAACAGTATCAATACCTACGTGCATTAAAATTTCTGTTCCATTCTTTGATTTTAATCCAATCGCATGACCCGTTGGGAAACATACAGTAATTGTTCCATCACAAGGAGCATATAAATTTCCTGTACTTGGTTCGATTGCGATACCTTTTCCCATGATTTCTTGTGAGAAGACATCGTCATTTACTTCGGATAGTTGTTTTACAGTTCCGTCACAAGGTGCGACAATTTCATCTTTTGAAACAGTAGCTACTACTTCTTCTTGTGGTGCATCTTCTTTAAATCCTAAAATCCATGATGCGACAAAACCTACAACGAAAGAAATAATGATTGTGACAATGGCATGAACTACGTTCATAGGGTTTTTACCGATGAAGGCTGGAATGGCAGTTAATCCTGGAGAAACAAAGGCATAACGAACTAGGCCGGTAATTCCTGCATAGATACCTCCGGCAGCTCCACCAATCATAGAAGCAATAAATGGGCGTTTTAATTTTAATAGGACACCATATAAACATGGTTCAGTAATACCCATAACTGCTGTAAATCCAGATGAAGATGCAAGAGATTTTAAGTTTTCATCTTTTGCCTTTAGAGCAACCGCCAAAGTAGCACCGCCTTGTGCAATATTGCTTGCTAACATACCAGGTCCATTTACGATTTCATATCCAAGTGTAGAAATTTGACTTGTCGCAATTGGAGTCATGGCCCATGCAGTACCTGTTAGTGTTAAGAATGGTTGGAAGGCACCCATCAACATTGGAATCAACCAACTTACGTGTGCATTTAAATAGTTAGCGCCAGATTGTACTAAATCGTTTAATAGGTTTCCTAATGGACCAACAATGATTAATGCGATTGGTACAGAGATAAACATCACTAAAAGTGGTTTTAAGAAAAACTTGATAATAGATGGTGAGTATTTTTCGGCAAATTTTTCAACGTAAGACATGATCCACACGCTTAAAATAATAGGAATTACACTTGATGCATAGTCAACTAATACAACAGGAGCTCCAAAGAATGTTAATGGACTTCCTGCAGCGACTAAGCCTGACCATGTTGGGTGTAAAAGAGCACATGCCATAGTCATTGCCATGATTGGACTTGTTTTGAATTTTTGGCTAGCTCCATACGCTAAAAGGACAGGCATGAAATAGAATGGAGCATCGGAAATAAAGTTGATGATTTCATAAGTGGAACTTGCTTCATTAACTAAGTTAAATAAAACAAGAATAGATAATACGGCTTTGATCATACCACCGCCGATTAGGGCTGGAATCACAGGAGTAAATGTAGTGGAAATTACACTGATAATACGATTGACAATACTGCCTTTTTCTTCATCGGATTCTTCGTGAGAAGTAGAAGGAACATCTTTCATTTGGGATTGAATGGCTCTAAAAACGGACTGCACTTCATTGCCAATTACAACCTGGTATTGCCCGCCTTTTTCTACAACGCTGATAACGCCATTTAAAGATTCCACTTTTTTGGTGTTGACTTTATTCATGTCATAAAATTCGAATCTTAAACGAGTTGCACAATGTGTTAATTGTTTGATGTTGTCGATACCACCAATGCTTTGGATGATATCATTTCCTAATTGTTGATAATTCATATTCTCCTCTTTCTAGGCTGATGGCAATAAAAAAGACCAAGATAAAAGGAGCATTAAAAATGCAACTTAAATATCTTGGTCTTGCCTGCATTACCAGTAACAGCCGTTATTTACATGTAGGATGATAGCATAGCTAAAAATAAAATACAAGCACTTTTTGAAATCCCTTTCATGAAAAGACGAAAAAATAAGAATGAGTAGACATTAAAAGATGGTATAATTAAAGAGTTTATGGAGGATATATATTATGAAGGTAGTAACTTTTGGAGAAATCATGC
>CAMJQJ010000070.1 GCA_946408025.1 uncultured Faecalitalea sp. | reverse complement strand
AGATCTACACTCTTTCCCTACACGACGCTCTTCCGATCTCCCAGCGTGCAATCAAAATGCCAATTGGCCCTGCACCTAAAACAACAACCGTTTGGCCTGCAGTAACACGACCTTTACGAATTGCATGCTGTGCAACACAAGCCGGTTCAGTGATTGCCAAATGTTCAAGATTTGCATCATCATTCGCTAATACCAAATGCCATCTAGATGGAATTAAACAATACTGTGCAAAACCACCATTATTTCTAGATCCTAAATATCCATAATTCTGACATTGATTATAATTTCCAATCTCGCAAGAATCACATTTTTTACATGGGATCAATGGAAAAACAGCTGCTTTTCTTCCAACCAGATCTTTATCTTTTTTATCACCAACAGCAACTACTTCACCTGCAAATTCATGGCCTAAAACAACAGGATTGACACGAGTACCTAATTTATATACACGAGGAATATCCGAACCACAAATTCCACAAGCTCCAACTTTTAAGAGAATTTCTTCTCCTTTCGGTTCTGGAACCGGTAAATCTACTAATCGAAAATCATTGACTGCATATAAACTCAATGCTTTCATTTATTCACACTTTCCATTTACTTTAACAATCCATTCACATCAATCGCGGCTGCAGTCGCAACGATTTGAATATATACACGAATTCCTTTTTCATCAAAATACTTAAAGCATTCTCTTTCTTCTTCAGAAGCTGAAATATTTTTATATAGCTTTTCACGTCCTTGCTTCATTCCCATTCCACCAACATTGATTTCATTAATATCTAAACCTGCATCAACTAAAGGTTTCAAGCTCAATGGTGTTTTCGCTAAAATAAACGTTGGAACTTTAAGTCCTTCTTTCACCTTAGTAATTGCATCATCTTCCGTTAATGCTATTACTTTTACACCTTTCGGTGCAGCATTTTGTAATACAAAAAGCATAAAATCATCTTTTGCCACTTTATTATCAACAACGATAATCTGCTTAGCGGGCATGATTTTCATCCACGATGTCATGACTTGTCCATGAATCAAACGATCATCAATACGTACAAACAATAAATTTTTTTCCATATTTATTCCCCCTCGTAAGTGTATTTCACTAAGTCTATGCTGTCTGGTGCAGCATCTATCAAACATTGAGCTAATTCATCAAGAGTAGTATCTTCATTTCGATTCAAATTTGCCGTTAATGCCAATGGTAAATTCATACCAACAACAATATAAATATGCTTCTTTTGACATAACATTAAACTTTGATTAAATGGTGTTCCTCCTCTTAAATCTGCTAACACCAGAACTCCATCTCCTGTATCCATTCTATTGACAGCTTTTTCTAATCGCTTACCATAGGATGAAGGATCGTCTTCTGGCATTAGTGATACTACTTCTGTTTGGATCATTTCTCCAGATATCATTTCTGTACTATTACGCAATCCTTCTGGAAATTTACCATGTCCAGCAAATACTAATCCTATCACAAATCAACCACTTCCAATTCTGTTTTATATTTACGATAATTTTCCTCAAAAGTATCCAATCCAGTAATGATACTTGAAGTCCCAACAACAAATACATTAGCTCCTGCTTGTCTCATTGCTTTGGCATTTACCATGGTCGTATTACCATCTACCACAATATCTGCATTTTCTTTTCCATTTTCATCTAATAATTTTCGAGTCCGTTCAATTTTTTCGAGTGCTGACGGAACCATTTTCTGCCCGGCAAAACCCGGATTTACTGTCATTAACGTTACATAATCTATCAAATCAATACATTCTTCCAAATATCCTAATGGTGTTCCAGGATTTAATACCAAACCAGCACTACAACCATGTTCATGTATGGATTGCAGCAATTTGTATGGTTGATATGTCGTTTCTGGATGAAAAGAAATTTTGTCTCCCTCCATAATGTGATACATATCAATAAACTTTTCTGGATTAGTACACATAAAATGCATATCCACTGGTAAATCACTTAATCGCTTTACATCATTATATGTTGTAACTCCCAACATCACGTTATCAACAAAGTGCCCATCCATTACATCAAAGTGGATACTATCTAATTTCACTTTTGCAAATAAATCAAGATATGGCTTAAATTCTTCTACCTTGCAGCACATGATTGATGGAGAAATTTTCACTTCTTTCACTCTAATCCTCCTTTAAATAATCAAGCTATGACATTCATTTGAGGTAATATCATAGCTTAATTAATTCTTTTATGTTTATGCCGCCGATAAAATTCCTAAATATGAACAAACAATACCAAATATAAAGATGATTAAAATAATTAAAGTAGGATTCATTTTCTTATTTACCATACGCCATACCAGCAAAGTAATGATTAATGGAATAGCACCAGGCAACAAGGTGTCAAACATATCCTGAACAACAACCTTTACTTCTCCGGATCTGAAAGTTAGCGGACATTTAACAGCAACACGAGAATAAGCCATATTTCCGACAACAACGAGACCGATGATACTAAAGGCTTCAGTAATTTTATCCAAGGTTCCAGATTGTAACAATGAAACAATTGCTTGTTTTCCTTGTTTGTAACCCATCATGAAACAGTTATATCCAAAGAAAATCATCAATGCTTTATAAACAATTTCAAACAGCAACGGTCCTGCAATATTTCCTTGTAATGCAAATTGACAGCAAATACCTGCTAGAATTGGATAAACAACAGCTTGAGAAACTGTATCACCAATACCTGCCATAGGTCCCATCAAACCAGTACGTAGAGAAATAATATCTTCATCTTCAATAGCTGCACCATTGGCTTTCTGCTCCTCCATTGAAATCGTAATTCCATGAATAACAGTACCAATCCAAGAAGGTTCAGTATTAAAGAATTCCATGTATTTCTTTAACGCTGCAACTTGTTCTTCTTTGGTGTCATATAGTTTTGTGACTACAGACATCATCTGGTTCGTCTGCCCCAAAGCCTGCAATCGTTCGTAGTTATAACAAGTTTCACTTGAATAGGACAATACCCAAGCCTTAACTAAATCCTTATGTGTCAAATGATGTTCTGCCATAATTATTCTGCCTCCTCTGTATCATTTTGGAAGTAATACATAACTGCAGCAACGCATGATGCGAAGACGAAACAAGCCATCGTATCCAATTTGAAGTACACGGTTAAGAAGAAGCCCAAGAAGAAGAAACCAATAAGTTTTTTCTTTCCAATGTAGTTCAATAACATACCAATACCTAAAGCTGGCATAATGGATGCAACTAAGTTTAAAGCATTCGCTAAGCTCTTAGGGATTGAAGCAATCATATTTTGTGACCAGGTTGCTCCATAAACAATCATCAAGAATACTGGTAAACCGTACAATAGCAAGGACAAGATTCCAGATGGCAAATAATTCATCAGGCGTACACCTTTTAAGTTACCTTCTTCCAAATATTTATCAGCACGATGTACCCAAAATGCATTGATTGTCATATACGCTGTATTCTGTACAATACCTATTAACGATAATGCTGCTGCAAATGTAACAGCCATTCGCGGATCTGCCTTTGAAATAATCGTCAGAGCAGTTCCATAAATACCTGCAACCATCAAGTTTCCAGGCATAGATCCTCCTGCTGTGATCCATCCTAAATAAGTCAATTGAATATATGCTGCTGCTTTCATGCCTAAGATTGGTTGTCCCATGAACACTCCAACTAAGAAACCAGACCATAATGGATATAACCAAGTTCTTGTAATCAAATGGTTGAACCACCATTGACTACCTGTTGCCAGCAATGCCACTAAAATTGCTGATAAAATCATAAATTTCTGTCTCCTTTTCTGTTATTATGTATACAGGGAGAAATAAAATTCTTATTCGACAATCATCAAGTACTTGCTAACCTTTCTTAATGATTGTATATACCTAATTTTGTTTCCTCCCTTCTTTAGAATTCTTTTCTCCGATCTACGTTTATATCATAATGAATCATTTCCATCTTTGGAATACGATTTCATTCAATTCTTTTTCATATTTTTGTCATATTTTCTGATTTTTGAAAACCTTTACAAAATATTCCGTCAATGATATAGATGATATATGTGATTCAATCCGTCATTTCAGACATATATACTATATTTTTAAAAGCCTGTTACTATTCTCAAAATAGAAATTTTAATTGTTTTATTATATATTATGTATAACAATCATAAATTGAATTGCATAATTGAAAACGGCCTATTTATTCTATTATGCAGTATTTATTCAACACATCACATTGGATTTAATCCTAGAAAAGGAGTTTTCATGTCTTTGATGTTAAATACAGATTTATATCGTGAATTGTCTGATTCCGAAAAAAAAGTTATTGACTATATTGAAACTCACGAAAATAAAGTTGAATCATTCTCAATTACAATGATTGCCAACCGTACTTTTACATCAACGGCAACCGTCTCTCGTGCGATTAAGAAAATGGGATTTTCTGGTGGGATTTCTGAATTACGCTATAGTATATCAATCAATAAATCTCCCTCAGAGGATGATCATGAA
>CAMJQJ010000069.1 GCA_946408025.1 uncultured Faecalitalea sp. | reverse complement strand
CATCTCAAATGAGTAAACGTTATGGATTTATTTATGTTGATGTTGATGACTATAATAATGGAACATATAAGAGATTAAAGAAAAAGAGCTTCGAGTGGTATAAAAAAGTAATCGAAACTAATGGAGAAATCTTAGAAGATTAATCTAAGAACATATTATTAGCTATGATAGACAGAATTTTTGTATATCATAGCTTTTTTTACTTTTTTGTATTGACGTTATAGAAATAACTAGTAAAATTAAATTAACACATGAACAATTGTTCATATATAAAGGAGAACGGTTATGAAAAAGACGTATAAGATTGATGTAGATTGTGCAAATTGTGCAAACAAGATGGAAGAAGCTGCGAATAAAACAGAAGGTGTTAAAAACGCAGTTGTAAATTTTATGACATTAAAGATGATCGTGGAATTTGAAGATGGTGCTGACGCAAAAGAAGTTATGGGTCGTGTTTTAGACAACTGTAAAATTGTCGAAGATGACTGCGAAATTTTTTTCTAGGAGACTTTAATGGAAAAGAATAATATAGAATGTTGCGAAAAGATCGAGGTTCATGAAGAATTATTAAAAATCGTTCAAGAAAAAATGCCAGATGAAGTGAAGCTATATGACTTGGCGGAATTATTTAAGATCTTTGGAGATTCTACAAGAATTCGTATTTTATTTGTATTATTTGAAGCCGAAGTATGTGTATGCGATTTAGCACAAACTTTGAATATGAAACAATCGGCAATCTCTCATCAATTAAGAATTTTAAAACAAAATAAGCTGGTGAAGAGTCGCCGAGAAGGGAAATCTGTGTTCTATTCATTGGCTGATCAACATGTTCGAACAATTATTGGTCAGGGGATGGAACATATTGAGGAGGATTAAAAAAATAAGGAAGTTTATTTCCTTATTTTTCTTTAAGATGATGTGATGCCATAGCTAGAATTTCTTCAACGTGTTCATCATCTAGTGAATAATAAACGGTTTTTCCATCTTTTCTAGATTTAACAAGTTTTGACATACGTAAAGCTTTTAATTGGTGAGAAATAGCAGATTTGGACATATTTAAAACATTGGCTAAATCGGATACACACATTTCTGAGTGCTGTAGTGAAATGAGCAACTGAAGCCGGGTGCTATCAGACATGACCTTAAAGAAATCGGATAGATCCATGATTTCGTCAAAATTAGGAAGACTATTTTTTACTGTATCTACAAGATCTTGATTTTGCGGCGCACAATCACAACGGTTTTCTAACATAGAATTCCTCCTTTTATGGATATTATAGTTGAAAGATTGAACAATTGTCAAAAAAAGATATGCTTTTATATTGACAGTTGAACAACCAAAATACTATAATATGCATAAAGTTGAATATTTGTTCAATTGTTTAAATGAATAAAGGAAGAGATATTATGAATAAGAAACAAAAGAAAATGCTGATTCGAATTATTATCGCATTGATTTTATTTATCGGTTTAAAATTGGTCCATCTACCTGAAATGGCTAATGTTATTCTTTCTCTAGCAACTTATTTTCTGATTGGGTATGATATTTTAACCAAAGCCGTAAAAGGTATATTGAAAAAACAGGTTTTTGATGAAAACTTTCTAATGGCCGTTGCGACAGTTGGAGCTATAGCTCTTGGAGATTATAGTGAAGGAACCGCAGTAATGTTGTTTTATCAGATTGGAGAATGGTTCCAAAGTTATGCGGTCGGTAAATCTAGAAAAAATATTAGTGAATTGATGGATATTCGTCCAGACTATGCCAATATTCAAAATGAAAATGGTGAACTTGTGCAGGTGGATCCTGATGAAGTTGAAATTGGAACGATAATAATTGTAAAGCCTGGAGAAAAAATTCCAATTGATGGAATTGTTGTGGAAGGAAATTCCACTTTAAATACGAGTGCATTAACGGGAGAAAGTTTACCAAGAGATGCCTCTGTAAATGATGAAGTTATTAGTGGATGCATCAATCTAACCGGTTTATTAAAAATTAAGACAACTCGTGAATTTGGAGAGTCAACGGTTTCGAAGATCTTAGATATGGTAGAAAATGCCAGCTCTAAAAAATCGAGGTCGGAAAATTTTATATCACGTTTTGCCCATTATTATACGCCAGCAGTTGTATATAGTGCTTTAGCTTTAGCTATTCTTCCTCCAATCGTATCTTTTTTGATGGGGATGGATCCTAATTGGGCAGAATGGGTCTATCGAGCTCTAACATTCTTGGTTATTAGCTGTCCTTGTGCTTTGGTCATCTGTATTCCATTAAGTTTCTTTGCTGGAATTGGCGGTGCAAGCAATGCCGGGGTATTGGTCAAGGGATCAAATTATCTAGAAGCTTTGGCATCGACAAAATATGTAGTCTTTGATAAGACTGGAACAATGACACAAGGTGTTTTTGAAGTGAGTGGTATTCATCATGCAAGTATTGCGGAAGACAAAATATTAGAGTTAGCTGCAATGGCAGAAAGTTATTCCACACATCCAATCAGTAAATCTTTATTACAGGCTTATGGAAAGCCGGTGGATAAAGAGAGAATCAAAAATGTAGAAGAGATCAGTGGATATGGAGTCATTGCACAGATAGATGATAAAGAAGTTCTTGTAGGTAATGATAAATTAATGAAAAAGTATGGTATTGAATATAAGCCTTGTCATGATGTAGGAACGATCGTACATATTGCGATAGATCAAGAATATGTAGGGCATATCTTAATTTCTGATAAGATCAAACCTCATGCTAAAGAAGCCATCGCAAGATTGAAAGAAGTTGGTGTTAAAGAAACGATCATGTTAACAGGAGATGTCAAAACGGTTGCCAATAAAGTAGCCTCTGATTTGAATATCGATAAAGTGTATAGTGAACTATTACCGCAGGATAAAGTAAATAAAGTAGAGGAATTGTTAGAAAAGAAACAGGAAAAAGAAAAATTAGCCTTTGTTGGAGATGGTATTAATGATGCCCCTGTATTATCTAGAGCGGATGTAGGAATCGCTATGGGTGCTTTAGGAAGCGATGCTGCTATTGAAGCTGCAGATATTGTTTTGATGGATGATGATCCATTAAAAATTGCCAAAGCGATTAAGATAGCGAAAAAATGTTTACGTATCGTATATGAAAATATCTATTTTGCGATTGGCGTAAAGATCATTTGTTTGATTTTAAGTGCCTTTGGTATTGGAAATATGTGGTTAGCTATTTTTGCCGATGTAGGTGTGATGGTGATTGCGGTATTAAATGCAATTCGTACATTAAATGTGAAGAAGTTATAATGACAAATAGGATGCTTATAAAAAGCATCCTTTTCTCATGCAGGAATAAAAAAGAGGATAGACATCAGGTCGCTCCTCAACTTAACTATAAGATGTTAAAATGTTTTAAGGCTTCGTAAATACCATCGTTTTCTGAGGTGCCAGTAATATAATCAGCTACTTCTTTTACACATTCCTTGGCATTTTGCATCGCAACACCTATTTGAACGAATCTTAGCATGTCGATATCATTTTCCCCATCGCCAAAAGCCATTGTTTCTTCCTGTTTGATATTGTAGTAGGAAAGGATATCCTTGATACCAATTGATTTTCCTCCAGTATTGGAAATAATATCTACACCATAAGAGTTCCAACGTGTTAATTTACAATTATCAAGTCTACTCATGATCGATTGCGATTCTTGCTCATTTGAAAATGCAGTGACTTGATAGATGTTTCCACCTTGGTACTTTTTAACAGGCGGTAAATCGGTTGCGATGGCGTCTTGTGCATTTTTTACGTATTCATTTACAAAATTAATGTAGAGCTCTTTGTCTTGAACAAGTACCATTGGGATTTCTTTTTGTTCAAAGAGTTTTAATGCATTTTTTGTATCTTCTTTGTTGAGAGGATAGGATTGAATGATTTCTTTATCTTTGTTGAAGATTAGCTGTCCATTTAAACAAGCGTATCCATCAAAGGGAATATCACGAATTGGTTGTTCTTCAATTTCGCATACATGTCTTCCAGATGCGATAAAGATTTTGATTCCTTTGTTTTGTAGTTTTTTTAAAGCTGATTTGGTGCTGTTAGCTAAGGAACCATCTAGACTAGAAAGTAGTGTTCCATCTATATCAAAGAAAATTGCCTTGATCATTTGTTTCACCTCGAGCTTTATTGTATAAGAAAAATATATCTATGTGTATTTTATATGAATGATTTATCATAAACTTTACAAATTTATATCATCTATAATTCTTTTCTTTTTTATGTTAGGCTCAATAAAGTTTTTGTAAGAATATTCCCAAAGGATTTTAGAACCTAACTTTGTTTTTTCATTTCTTTTTAAGATTTGGGAAAGGTGAACCCCATTTTCTTTCCACATCTTTCCGTTTGTTGCATCGTTTAACATCACTGGTTGAAAGTTATCCATAGTGTGTGCAAAATGAGCCTCTGGAGTTTCATTATTTTCGAATTCTTCCCAAAGAGTTCTGAATTTCTCTTTTTGGTCTTCAGGGAGTATACCAAAGATTCGATTTGCTGCCTTTGTCTCACGTTCTTTTTGCG
>CAMJQJ010000068.1 GCA_946408025.1 uncultured Faecalitalea sp. | reverse complement strand
CTTTTGGAACACTGGAAGAAAACATTGAAGAAATCTTAAAAGATTTCGGGTGGAACCATTAATATGACAGAATTTCAAACCATTGTTGAAAAATATTATACGTCCGGATATAACTGTTCGGAAACACTTCTTCGCGCTGCTAACGAATACTATCATCTTGACCTTCATGATGAAAATATGAAGATGATTGCCGGCTTTGGTGGTGGTATGTTTGTAGGTTCTACATGTGGAGCCCTTGTAGGTAGTATAGCTGCTCTATCAAAAATGGTCATAAAAACCAAAGCACACGACCAGTTGGATGAGATTAGACCTTATACACAAAAATGTGTTCGTAACTTTAAAGAAGAGCTTGGAAATATGGATTGCGCCCATGTAAAACCCATTCATCACACAAAAGAAACAAAGTGCCTAAACACTTGCCTATTAGCCGCAAAAGCGTTAGAAAAAACAATTTCGGAAACTGTGGGTGATTAACTCGCAGTTTTTTTATATAATAATAACATGACTCAATTTAAACGAATTTTTTTGATTGTTGTCGATTCATTTGGAATTGGTGCAATGCCAAATGCCAAAGAATATGACGACGAAGGCGCAGACACATTTGGACACATTGATCAAGTTATGAACCCATTTCATATTGATACGATGATGAAACTTGGTTTAGGTCAGTTACATCCAACAATTCATGCCAAAATAAATCCAAAACCAATGGGATACTTTGGCAAGATGTTCGAGGCCAGTGTTGGGAAAGATACAATTACTGGACATTGGGAAATGATGGGTATCTATCTGGATAAACCTTTTATTACTTTTACCGAAACCGGATTCCCTGCTCAACTCATCCAGGAATTAGAAAATCAGACCGGTCATGAAATTCTCGGAAACAAAGCAGCCAGTGGAACAGAAATTCTAAAAGAACTAGCACCGCAAGAAACCATAAGTCACTCAAAAAAGATAATCGTATATACTAGTGCCGATTCTGTATTACAAATTTGTGGTAACGAAGAAATCATGGGCCTCGATGAACTTTATCGATGTTGCCAAATTGCCCGAAACCTGACTATGCGTCCTGAATGGAAAGTTGGTCGTGTTATCGCAAGACCTTATATCATCCGAAATGGACAATATATACGTACATCCAATCGCAAAGATTACGCTTTAAAACCACCTTTTAAAACTTGTTTAGATGTACTAAAGGAAAACAAACTGGATGTAATTAGTATTGGTAAAATCAGTGACATATTTAATGGCCAAGGAATCTCTAAAAACTTACATTCAGAGTCCAGCATCCACGGCATGCAACAAACGATTGAACTATCTAATAAAGATTTTACTGGATTATGTTTTTGTAACCTAGTTGATTTTGATGCGAAGTGGGGACACCGAAGAAATCCTATTGGTTATGGTAAAGAACTTGAATCATTTGATAAAAATTTAAAAGCCTTAATCAAGCAACTTTCGCAAAACGATCTTTTAATTGTCACAGCTGATCATGGCAATGATCCTACTCACAAAGGAAGTGATCACACAAAGGAAGTTGTACCTTTAATGATATATTCTAAACGTTTTAAAGAATCAAAACGATTGGAAAATCAGAATAATTTCGCGACAGTTGGAGCTACCATCTTAGATAACTTTGGATTATCTATGCCCGATAACGCAATTGGAACAAGTATATTAAGTCAACTTCTATAAAATATGTTATACTTGTTTTATTAAAGACAAAATTCAAAATGGAGGAAAACCATGAAAATAGCATATTTGATACATTATATGAAAAAAAATTATGATGAAATCACTGAAAATTTAGATACGATCTTAGAGGCTGGTGATGATTGTTATGTCATCGTAAATGATGATGATTTAAGAGACGAAATAATGCTTGCCTATGGCAATGAACCAAGAATGCACTTAGTCCATAAACAGGAAGCTGCCCTTCCTGGGGATCTATCTTTACCACGTGGTATGATAATTTCCATTGCTGATGCTCTAGAGGAAGAAGAGGAAAAAGGATTCCAATATGATGCATTCATTAACTTAACAGATGGTATGATACCTATTACCAAAAAGAAAAAATTGGAAGAATACCTAGACAAGTATCCTAATCAGGATATCTACTATATTGAAAAAACAAGTGAGGAAGATCCAGATCTTATGATTCGATTTGAAGAATATGCATTCTTTACAAATTCTATGGATTTTCAAAAATCAAAGATCATTCAAGGTATGAATAAGTTTACAGCTGGCGTCATTCATAATTTCAAACAAAAAAAATTAAATGACGTACTAGTATTGAGCTATCCATGGTTTGTATTAAGACACGAAAGTGCGATTGCCTTAACAGAAAATCTTTCATATTGTTCAAGTAACTTCAAAATGTGTATGTATCCAGAAGAACTTGCAATCGCAACTATGTTAAAAAAATTCTCAAAAGCTACACACCATAACGAAAATATTTGGCGTGTAAACGAAGATGGTATCTATAAATTCCAAGAGCCTGTAACTAATGTTTCCCGTGAAGTTTTAAATGATGAAAATGCCTTCTTTGCCGCAAAAATCCATTCAGATGAAAACTTTGATATCTACCAAGATTATTTTGATATATACGAATAAAAGAGCTGGAATCCAGCTCTTTTATTGTTGGTCTTTAATATAATTTAATGCACCACCAGCCATTAAGATATCAACATCTTCTTTTGAAAGAGAAGTAAAAACAGTAAAATATCTATCTTTGGTTTTGTTATAAACTTTGATATCTTCTGTTTCATATAATTTTGAAGTGTCCTCAATCATTAATTCGTCCATTTCATCAATAAAATCATAATCTTCTTTGTTTTTAAAAATAAGCGGAATAATCCCAAAATTAATTAAATTTGCCAAATGAATACGAGCAAATGATTTTGCGATAACAGCTTTAATCTGTAAATACATTGGAGCTAAAGCCGCATGTTCTCTAGAAGAACCTTGCCCATAATTCTCTCCAGCCACAATGATTCCACCATGATTTTCTTTGCATATTTCATCAAAATGAGGCTTATTATTTTTAAAAACAAATGTTGAAAGTTTCGCAATATTAGATCGATATGGCAAAACTTCTGCACCAGCAGGTGCAATATGATCTGTTGTTATATTATCCGGCAATTTTACAACCACCTTCTTTTCAACGATCTTATCCATTCTGTGATTGATTGGTAATGGTTTTATATTAGGTCCTCGAATTATTTCTATATCTTCTGTATTTTCTACAGGAGCGATGATCATACTGTCATCAACATAAACGGGTTCTTGTTCAAATGTATCATCATATTCCAATTCGGTTGGATCAACAAACTCTCCTTTAATGGCACTTGCTGCAGCAACCTCTGGAGAAACCAAATAAATACCAGCACTCAATGTTCCAGAACGTCCATAAAAATTACGATTAAACGTTCTTAATGAAATGCCATCGCTTTTAGGAGATTGTCCCATTCCGATACAAGGACCACAAGCACACTCTAAGATTCTAGCTCCAGCTTGAATAAAAGTCGCTAAAGCCCCATTTTGAATCAATTTCATCATGACTTGACGTGATCCAGGAGAAACTACCAAACTTACATTTGGTGCAATCATTTTTCCTTTCAAAATCGCAGCTGCCTTCATCAAATCTTCATAACCTGAATTGGTGCATGAACCAATAGCTACTTGATCAACTTTAATGCCTTTTAATTCACTAATATTTTTAATCGCATCCGGAGAATCAGGGCAAGCAGCCATCGGCCTTAACAAAGATAGATCAATATCAATATATTCATCATAAGTTGCATCCTCATCAGCTTTTAATTCGAGATAATCCTCTTCTCTATTTTGTTGCTTTAAAAAATCAAGTGTGTTTTCATCACTTGGAAAGATAGAAGTTGTTGCGCCTAATTCGGCTCCCATATTCGTAATTGTTGCTCTTTGATAAACGGATAATTCTTTAACACCTTCTCCGGTATATTCAAAAATTTTTGATACTCCTCCTTTAACACTTAATCTTTTTAACAATTCTAAAATAATATCTTTACTAGATACTCCATGTAAAAGTTTGCCACGAAGATTGACCTGAACAACTTTGGGCATTGTTAAACGATATCCGATACCTGCCATTGCCTTGGCGACATCCAAACCACCTGCACCAATTGCCAAACATCCGATAGCACCACTTGTTGGTGTGTGTGAATCTGATCCTATTAATGTTTTTGATGGTTTAGCAAATCGTTCTAAGTGCACTTGATGACAAATCCCATTACCTGGACGCGAAAAATACACACCATATTTGGCTGCTACACTTTGAAGATAAGCATGATCATCTGCATTCATATATCCATTCTGTAGCGTATTATGATCAACATATGAAACTGAAATCTCAGTTTTCACTCTTTTTATCCCCATAGCTTCTAGCTGCATATATGCCATAGTACCAGTAGCATCCTGAGTTAAAGTTTGGTCCATTTTAATTTCAATTGGACTGCCTGGTTCTAAAGTTCCTTTGATTAAATGTTCGTTGATAATTTTTTGTGTTAAA
>CAMJQJ010000067.1 GCA_946408025.1 uncultured Faecalitalea sp. | reverse complement strand
CGGCCATCGACCTGGGTGTAGAGATTATCAAGAGCTTCGTATTGGCTGGTATCGATATCACCATGAACCAGTTTAACAAATTTGGTCTAACTTTGCCGATGCCTTTGTAAAGGCAAGAATGGGTGATTACTTATTGAATACGGTAATCGTAACAGCTTTATCATTAGTTATTTTATTAGTTGTTGCCCTTCCTGCTTCCTATGTTTTGGCACGATTTGATTTTGTGGGCAAAAAATTCTTTAATGGATTGTTCATGGCTGGATTATTTGTTAATGTTAACTATATCGTATTACCAATTTTCTTGATGTTGTTTAATGCGGATATTGCTCTTGGATTTGATTTCTTCTTGAACAATAAATTCTGGTTATCTGTTGTTTATGCAGCAACAGCTTTACCATTTACAATTTATTTGTTAACAGGATATTTTAAAACGTTGCCTAAAGCGTATGAAGAAGCTGCACGAATTGATGGTTGCGGTTATTTCAAAACTATGTTAAAAATCATGATTCCAATGGCAAGACCAAGTATCATCACAGTTATCTTATTCCAGTTTTTAGCATTCTGGAATGAATATGTTATCGCTTTTACTTTTATGGATAAAGAAAATGCAACATTGGCTGTTGGTGTTAAATACTTGATGGCAGATGCAAAATCACAGGCAAACTTTGGCGTTATGTATGCTGGTTTGGTAATCGTAATGATTCCAACATTGATTCTTTATATTTGTGTTCAAAAGAAGATCACTCAGGGTATGAGCATTGGTGGAATGAAAGAATAAGAGGTGTTTTTTATGAGAGATGACAATAAAGTAATGAACATAATTATGATCATTCTATTCTTTGTGTTTTTAGGATTGATCATTTGGGCACAGAAAACAGTAAGTGTTACCAATTTGATGATTGAAATCGTTGGTTTAATTGGCTTACTTACATTATTGTTCTTATACAATAAAAAGCATAAATAGGAGGAAAGATTATGGCAGAGTTATCATTGCAGCATGTAGATAAAATATATGACAACAATGTCCAAGCTGTATTTGACTTTAATTTAGAAGTAAAAGATAAAGAATTTATTGTGTTTGTAGGACCTAGTGGATGTGGTAAATCAACTACACTACGTATGATTGCTGGATTGGAAGAAATTACTGCAGGTGATTTCTATATTGATGGTAAACGCATGAATGATGTTGAACCAAAAGATCGTGATATTGCGATGGTTTTCCAGTCCTATGCTTTATATCCTCATATGAGTGTTTATGAAAATATGGCATTTGGTTTGAAACTTCGTAAATTCAGTAAAGAAGAAATTGATAAACGAGTTCATGAAGCGGCACGTATCTTGGAAATTGAACAATATTTAGATCGTAAGCCAAAAGCTTTGTCTGGTGGACAAAGACAACGCGTTGCCCTGGGACGTGCTATTGTTCGTAACGCAAAGGTATTCTTGATGGATGAACCTTTATCTAACTTGGATGCAAAATTACGTGTACAGATGCGTTCTGAAATTATCAAACTTCACGAAAGAATTGGAGCAACTACCATTTATGTAACACATGATCAGACAGAAGCTATGACAATGGCGGATCGTATCGTTGTCATGAAAGGTGGCTATATCCAACAAATTGGTACACCAAAGGAAATCTATAATAATCCAGCAAACTTATTTGTGGCCGGATTCTTAGGCGCACCAGCGACAAACTTTATCAAAGGTGTTTACAGCAATGGGATTTTCAATATTGATGATATGAAAATTGAAATTCCACAAATGTATAAAGAAAAAATTTCTGCATATGATGGCAAAGAAATTATCTTGGGTATTCGTCCAGAAGATTTGCATGGTGAAGGTATTGTAGCTGATACATATCCAACTGCTCATTTTGATTTTGAAATTGAAGTAGCTGAATTATTAGGACATGAATATATCTTGCATGGTTTATTAAAGGGGCGGGAGATGTGTGCAAAAGTTAATTCACGTTTAGAGCCAGCAGCACATACTAGAATTAAATTAACAATGGATCTATCAAAAGTGCATTTCTTTGATCCAGAAACGGAAAACAGAATTGATTAGTTTGGGAGATAATAAGATGATTGAAAAAGGCCGAGTAACCGTACCGACAGATATCGATGTAATTGATGCGACCATAGAAATTATTAATCGTTGGAAAGCGGATGCGATCCGAGATTGTGATGGAACCGATATGCCAGAAGAATTACGTAAGATGGATATCAAACAATACGCAACATACTACACGACAAGAAAAGATAATGAATGGGCAAAAGCAAATCCTGATGAAATTCAACAAATGTATTTGATGAGTGATTTTGTAACAGCTCGCTCAAATGAACTTAGAATTAAAATCATGGAGCACTTTTATAAGGATCAGCTTAAGCCAAACACAAAAGATAATCACAGATGGTGGGAAATTATTGACCGTACAACAGATGAAGTGATGACCAACTGGGATTATGATGAAGAAACAATGGAAGTTATCATCCATGATGCAATCCCTTATCATGCTTATACTGTAAGCTTTTTGGCTTTTGTGATCTGGGATCCTGTGCATATGTATAATGCGATAACAAATGACTGGAAAGATGAAGAACATCAGATGACATATGATGTTAGACAGCCAAAAACCCAAAAGTATGTACTGGATAAATTTAGAAAATTCTGTCAGGAACGCAATGATGTAAATGTGGTTCGCTTTACAACATTCTTCCATCAGTTTACGTTGCAGTTTGATGAATTTGCGCGTGAAAAATTTGTCGACTGGTTTGGATACAGTGCTTCTGTTTCACCATATATCTTGGAACAATTTGAAAAAGAAGTAGGATATCCATTTAGACCAGAATATATCATTAACAAGGGATTCAACAATTCTACTTTCTGTGTTCCTACAAAAGAGTATCGTGATTTTATGGATTTCCAGCAGCGTGAGGTTTGTAAGCTGGCTAAAAAATTCGTTGATATTTGTCATGAATACGGAAAAGAAGCTATGATGTTTTTAGGAGATCATTGGATCGGAACTGAACCATATGGTAAATATTTTGAATCTATTGGCTTGGATGCTGTTGTGGGTTCAGTTGGTTCTGGAACGACCCTTCGTATGATCTCAGATATCAAAGGGGTCAAATATACCGAAGGAAGATTCTTGCCATACTTTTTCCCAGATGTCTTCCATGAAAACGGCGATCCATTAAAAGAAGCTAAGATAAACTGGGTAACCGCACGAAGAGCCATCCTGCGTAGTCCAGTAGATCGTATTGGGTATGGAGGATACTTAAAGCTAGCCTTGGATTTCCCTGAATTTATTGACTATATCGAAAAGGTTTGTAATGAATTCAGAACTTTGTATTCTCATGTAAATCAACAAGTGCCACATAACTTATTAAAAGTAGCGGTGATCAATAGCTGGGGTGAGTTACGTCGCTGGGGAACACACTTAGTCCATCATGCCATCTGGTATAAACAGATTTATTCATATACAGGGGTAATGGAGGCTTTGAGTGGATATCCATTTGATGTGCGTTTTATCAGTTTTGATGAAATTCGTGAAGATGCTTCGATCTTGGATGATGTTGATGTAGTCTTGAATATTGGTTCTGCTTATACAAGTTTTAGTGGTGGAATCGAATTTGATGAAGCGATTATTACAGCATTACGTCGTTATGTTGATCAAGGCGGAGGCTTTATTGGAGTTGGTGAACCAACTGCCATCAGCAAGAATGGTAAATTCTTTACCCTTTATGATGTCTTAGGAGTCGATAAGGAATTGGGCTTCACAATGCATACAGATAAATACAATTGGGAAGCAGAAGAAAACCACTTCATTACAGAACAATTAGAACATGAGGACTGGGGAGAATGCATTAATGATGTATATGCATTGCCAGACACAAAGATTCTTTCTCAAAAAGATCTTCATGTAAATTTAGCGGTCAATGAATATGGTAAAGGCCGTGGTGTCTATATCAATGGACTTCCATTCAGCTTTGAAAACGCAAGACTTCTATATCGAGCAATCTTCTATGCTGCTCATAAAGAAGATCAGATGAAACGTTGGTATTCAGATAACTACAATGTGGATGTAAACGTATATCCATCTACAAACAGTTTCTGTGTCGTAAATAATACATATGAGCCACAGAAAACGACCATCTATAAAGGGGATGGTTCAAGCTTTGATGTGGAATTGGATGAATGTGATATTCAATGGTTTGAAATGTAAAAAAAGAGATGAGTTAATTTGATTAGCTCATCTTTTTAGTATGTTTTCACGATGGTATTTTAAAAATTTTCGACGATTCTTTGTCATATAAATAGGATCCAGTCGTGTATCAAAATTAAAGTGTTCTAAGTGTGGATCTTTTTCTATCAAAGCTTTGGAAATGATGATCGTGCCATCATCATTGAAACCTATATATCCTTGATCAAACAAAAAATCATGGTTACGACATAACAGAAGTCCATTATCATGTGTTGCGGTTTCATAGATGTGTGCACAATCACGGAACGGTTTGATATGAGATGCAATTAAAAGCTGAGGAACTTTTATATGACATATAGGACAGGCATGATCAAATTCATGCATCTGTGTATCTTTAAAAAAACTTTGAAGATCTTTTGTGGCTTCTCTAGAAACAGGAATGCCTCTTTGGGGCAGGCGTTCTAAAATAAAATCATGATTATCAAAGCTGATCATTTCGCGGTTTTGATTACGATATTCTAAATTTGATTTTCGTTTAATGAGTGATTCGGTATAAACAACATTAAGTGTTTCAGAAATAATATCTTGATCAACTTCTTTTTTTATTTGCTCTGTCATAGTACAAAGTTCTTTGCGAATGCTTCCTGTATCATCAAATAATGTGGTCAACTTTAAAAAATTTTGAGCAGTTATGGAATTCATATCTTTTTTACTGCGAAGAATGATTTCATATGCTGCTAAAGCTTCTACCTCTGAATTAGGGCTCGCTTTTGAGAAGATAACTGTTGAAGGGAACATGTCCAAAGTGGTGTCAAGCAGATCGGAAGAGCGTCGTGTAGGGAAAGAGTGTAGATCTCGGTGGT
>CAMJQJ010000066.1 GCA_946408025.1 uncultured Faecalitalea sp. | reverse complement strand
CAGGTTTTAACAAATATTGCCAAAATTTGGCTTGGATGTTAAACAATCTTCAGTTGCTGTTAGATGTGGATACAATTCTGATTGGTGGAGGTATATCGGCACAGCCTAAACTCATTGCGTGTATCAAAGAAAATATGATAGGATTGACACAATGGTTTACAACATTAGAGAAACCTGTTATCAAAGCTTGTAAATTTAACAATGATGCAAATTTATTAGGTGCATTTTGTTACTACAAAAGAAATGTCGAGAATCATTAAGCGTTCTCGGCATTTCTTACATAGAGGGGGAAGGACATGAAATCGTTAATTGGAGATAAGAAGTTTTATCGAATGGTTTTGATTGTATGTATTCCGATTGTGATACAGAACGGGTTTACCAATCTTGCCAGTTTATTAGACAACATTATGATTGGACAATTAGGAACACTATCTATGAGTGGTGTATCTATTTCAAATCAGTTATTTCAAGTATTTAATGTGAGCGTCTTTGGCGCAATGTCAGGAGCTGGAATATTTCTGGCACAATTTTATGGACGTGGAAACAGGGGCGGTGTACACAATTGTTTCCGAATTAAAATGTTGCTTGGCATTTTAATTTCAATATTGGCCATATGCATTTTTAAAGTGTTGGGGCCTTCATTGATTTCATTATATCTAAATGATGATCCGACAGATAGTTTGACAACTTTGAACTTTGGTAAGCAGTATATGGATGTTATGCTGATTGGACTCATTCCTTTTGCGATTACACAAGCATATTCTTCTTCATTAAGAGAAACGGGGAATACAGTTTTACCGATGAAAGCAAGTGTGATTGCAGTTATCGTGAATTTTTGTATCAACTATATTTTAATTTTTGGAAATTTTGGATTCCCTAGACTTGGCGTTATTGGTGCAGCCATTGGTACGGTTATTTCAAGAGTTGTAGAGATGGGAATAAATGTAGCGGCAGGCTATAATAACAAATATTTAAGAGATGCGATGCGTTTAGATAAGATATCGGGTGATATATTTAAGAATGTTGTTAAAAGAGGAATTCCACTATTGTGTAATGAAATATTGTGGTCGATATCCATTGCGCTTATTTCTCAATGTTATTCAACAAGAGGACTTGAGGCTGTGGCGGCCATCAATATTACAACAACAGTAACCAATTTCTTTATGATTATTTGTTATGCAATGGGAAATTCGATTTCAATTATAGTAGGTCAAAGACTGGGTGCTGGTGAAATTGAATATGCCAAAGACTATGATTTGAAGATGGTATTTATGAATTTTATGATGTGTTTAGGTATTGGTGTGGCATTGTTTGGATGTTCATCCTTTATTCCTCAAATCTATAATACGTCTATAGAAGTAAAGTCATTAGCAACATCTTTATTAAGAGTCTCGGCTTGTATGCTTCCAATTATTTCTTTGTATTACAGTAGCTATTTTACAATGCGTGCAGGAGGAAAAACATTGCTTACCTTCTTCTTCGATAGTGGATATACATTCATGTTTTCGTTTATGGTTGCACTATGTTTAACTCGTTTTACGAATTTACCTATATTCAATGTGTACTTATTGGTGCAATGTGTAGATATTCCTAAGGCAGTATTAGGAATCACATTGGTTAAAAAAGGAATATGGGTACATAATATAGTCAATGAACTTTAGCCTTCTTGTTGGAAGGCTTTTTCATTTAAAAAGCAAAAAAAAGAAGTCCTTTCGGACTTAGTTTGAAAGATGGTGACGCGTACGGGATTCGAACCCGTGAATGCATGCGTGAAAGGCATGTGAGTTAACCGTTTCTCCAACGCGCCATGTATATTAAACTTGTCTTCCTTGACAAGTGCTAGTAAATGATACTATAAGTTTATATTAATTGCAAGCAAAAAAATAAAAAAATCAAAAATATTTTTTGCATTTCTTAAATGAGTCAAAATAATAAGATGAAATTATTTGTTAACATCGTGATTATAAAGCTTTTAAATAGGCAGTGGTAGTAACGATTTGTGTATATAATGGGCAGATATTATTAAAGTTACAGAGTGATTTTGTAGACAATAATACATACGAATTTGATAGGAATATAATTATATTTTATACATGATAATAATATTTGAATCTGAATAAAAATAGTGATGATACCAAATAAATAAAACAAATTTAAAGCACAAAAAACAACGGTAAATAATGTAGAATCTCAACTTTCTCTCAGAATAGCCTCTAAACATTCATGGTGCAAACCTCTAAAGACGGGTATAAGATAAAAAGACCAACGGCACTACAAGCAAGACAATGTAAAGAAAGCAGATCAATCGAAGCAACAAAAGCCTGATAATCATTTTCATTCAAAATCATGTTGAAGTCGTTGGTAATTTTCAGTATCATAATATTGTCTTAGAGGACGGGTAGAAATCGTAACTTTGGTCGGTGAAGGATTTCTACCTTTTTTATTTACGCCCAATCCCTTCTAAAAATACTGTAACAAAAAGATAGGAAAAAAGTTCACCCTAAAAGTGTTTAAAGGATATCTCTATCACAGAGCTAGAATCCCTATGACTTTTAAAGGTTAATTTATCCCTATCTAGTTTTATATATTCAAAATTTGGATACCCGGTCCATTTTCTTAAATATGATTCTTTATTTAGTGTATCTTTTGGATGCACACGGAATTAGTAACTGTTCACGATATTTTGTGACGGTTCTTCTTGAAATATGGATATTTTCTTTAGCTAATGCTTTTTTGATGCTTTCATCACTGAATGGTTTTGTCTTGTTTTCGGTGTGAATCAAATTCATAATTCTTTCTTTGATTTGTTCAGATGTGATTTCTTTAAATCCTGTATGACAGAATAAATGTTTGATTGGATAGTATTTATTGTTGAATTCAAAACCTTTTTGATTGATAGCTCTCGATATAGTAGAGGCATGTAATCCACATTCTTTGGCTACCATTTCTAGAGTACAATAATTCAATGGACTATTTGAAATGAAGAAATCTTTTTGAATATGACACAGCGTATCCATGATTTGTAGTAGTGTCATATTTCTTTTTTGAACTGTATTAAGCAGTTGTTTAGCCTCGTTTCTTAGTTTTCTTAAATCTTTAGTAAGATGAGTCATATCATCAAATTGAATGGAATAGTTTTGGTTGATCCATTCAAAATAAAATTTATCATCATATATAACTTTGATTTCTGCTTGTAAGAAGGGCGCATCTGTAGAATAGTTTGCCGCAGGCTTAGGGTTAAGGGTTTGAATGAAATGAAATCCTTCTTCAAGCTCATCAAGTGTGAGCTCAGTTTTATGTATGATTTCATCATAATTGTGGGATGCAAGCTCTTCAAGAAAATCACATAAAATAGTCCCTGTTTCACTAGCGGGGTTTTCACTAAGTTCACATTGTACTTTTAATGATTCTTTTAAATGTCTACAAAAACATCCATATGGCTCTGTTCTTTGAAGAATGTAGATGGCCTGTTGTAGTTGTTTTTCGGAATAGCTAGCAAGGAATGGAGTTGTTTTGAAGTAACCGTTGGAATCTAATTGGCTAATTAAATATTGGTATAAATCTTCAGGGATTGTTTGATTTGTGCTTTTAAGTTCAGCTTCAATTTTGTCATATAAATTTTGTGTAGAATGATCATATTCAAGGAATGCATCTGCCTCATCCGTATATGTTAGAAATGGGTTTGTCTGTGCTTGCTTGTATAAGTATTCCTTTAAGCTTTTAGCATTATAGGATAGTATTTTAAGACTTTGTTCCTTTTGAGAATTAAAAGACTGTTTCATTTTAAGTTCTGGTTTGATTGTGATATTTTGCTTCATGGATAAACTATATCATTCTTTTGAAAAAGTTGATAGAATTAAAGATAATAGTAATGAAAGGACGGATATTGATATGCGTGCAAAAATTGAATTGATTCGTGTGGATAATCGCTTGGTTCATGGTCAAGTTGGGGTAACTTGGGTCAATGCGTTAAATATAGATACAATTGTAGTTGTGGATGATGAAACAGCTATCAATGTATTTTCACAAAAAATGATGAAGACGATTGCGAAAGCTAGCAATGTGGATATTCGTTTTTATTCGATTGCGGACTTCATGCAAGTTTTGCGACATAATGAAAGTAGTCAAAGATTGTTTGTGGTTGTAAGAGATATTCAAACGGTTTATGAAATGTTTAAAAATGGGTTAACTCCACAAACTGTGAATATAGGTAATATTCATTATGGAAGAGGAAGAGTCCCCTTTAATAAAAAAATGTATGTGTCCGAAGTGGATGTAGATGAAATCAATGAATTAATAGATCAAGGTTTTAATCTTTATTATCAAGATGTGCCGGGAACTTTAGATGAAGTGATCGACAAGATTGATTTTGAGCGATTGAAAAAGGTGAGAAAATGACGAGTAAACAATTGGTGTACGAGGAAATTAAGCGGCGTACTTTAGAAAATAATATTGAGGAAAATGAAATATTTACGGCGAACGATTTAGCAACTTCTTTGAATTTGAGTCGAAATACAGTTTCGCAATATTTAAATGAAGGATTAAAAGATGAATCGATTGTAAAGGTGAATTCACGTCCAGTATATTTCTTTGACAAATCAGCTTTGATCAAGAAATGGAATGTCCGTTTTATTGGGAATGAATTTGCGTCTTTTGATTTATTAATGGCACAAAAGGAACATGATTTTGATCAATTGATTGGATACAATGGTTCTTTATCTTCGATTGTTGAACAATGTAAAGCAGCCATGTGTTATCCGGATAATGGTTTACCTATCATGATTTATGGTCCTACTGGAACAGGTAAGACTTTGTTGGCGAATACGATGTACGACTATGCCTTGCATCAAGGTGTTATTGATTCAAATTCACGTTTTGTCTCAGTAAATTGCTCAGAATATGCGAATAACCCGGAATTATTAACTTCTAATCTTTTTGGACATGTAAAAGGAGCCTATACTTCAGCTGAAGAAGATCAGGATGGATTAATCAGTCTTGCGAATGGTGGTGTACTTTTTTTGGATGAGGTTCATTGCTTAAAGGCGGAATGCCAGGAAAAGTTGTTTAGATCGGAAGAGCACACGTCTGAACTCCAGTCACCAATGGAAATCTC
>CAMJQJ010000065.1 GCA_946408025.1 uncultured Faecalitalea sp. | reverse complement strand
TCAGGGAGTATACCAAAGATTCGATTTGCTGCCTTTGTCTCACGTTCTTTTTGCGTTTTGATTCTTTCGGAATCATAAGCATAAGTATCTCCAGCATCAATTTCTACGATATCATGAATCAACAGCATAGAAACGGTCTTTAAAATATCAATTTCTTCATTTGCATATTCACTTAGAAGGAGTGTCATTACGGCCATGTGCCAGGCATGTTGTGCATCATCTTCTTTTTGTATACCATTTGTTAATAAGGTCTGTCGTTTGATTGTTTTTTCTTTATCTATTTCTTTTATAAATTTGATTTGTTTCTCCAGTCTTTCCATTACAAGATCCTCCAATTGGTCTCATTATACAATTTTTTTGCAAGACAAAAAATAATATGTATAATATGGACATGTTTAAAGGAGATAAGAAATGACAAGACAATATTGGAGAGCTTCAAATATGTTAAATCCAGTGCCGGCTGTTATGGTCTCTTGTGCAGATGAAGAAGGAAGAGCGAATGTTATGACGGCTGCGTGGGCTGGAACGATTTGTTCAGATCCTGTTATGGTTTCTGTATCCATCCGTAAAGAAAGATACTCGCATCAAATTATCAAAGATACAAAAGAATTTGTAATCAATTTAACTACAGTTTCACTTGCCAAAGTTACTGATTTTGTGGGTGTACGTTCTGGACGCGATATTGACAAATTTTCTCTTGAAGGGGATTTAAAGATTACTAAACAAAACTCAAAATGCGTAAAGGCACCTTCAATCAAAGAAAGTCCTGTTTGTTTAGAATGTAGGGTCAAAGAAATTATTGAATTAGGAACACATGATATGTTTATCGGAGAAGTTGTTTGTACATCTGTAGATGATGCTTATTTGGATGAAAATGGCAGATTGGATCTTCAAAAAGCAAATTTAATCGCTTATAGTCACGGAGAATATTATTGTTTAGGGAAAAAAATCGGTAAATTTGGTTTTTCCGTTCAAAAGAAAAAACACAAAAAAAGAAAGAATCGTACGTGATTCTTTCTTTTTTTATCCTGATTAGTGACTATGCATTGACGTCGTACTCTGCTCTAATTTTATATTTTTTTATTTGTGATTTTAATGATTTGCTTGATATCTTGAATTAACTCATCATATTTTTCTGGCTTCAAAGATTGTGGTCCATCACATAAAGCGCACTCAGGGTCATTATGAACTTCTATCATTAAACCATCAGCTCCAGCTACTACAGCAGCTTTTGCCATTGGATCAACCAGCCACCATTTTCCACCAGCATGACTTGGATCAATAATAATTGGTAAATGCGTTAATCTTTTAATAACAGGGATTGCCTGTAAATCTAAAGTGTTGCGTGTATACGTTTCGAAAGTACGAATTCCTCTTTCACATAAAATTACATTTGGATTTCCGTTTGCCATGATATATTCAGCAGACATGATCCATTCTTCATATGTATTTGATAATCCTCGTTTTAAAAGGATAGGTTTTTTTATGCGTTTACCTACTTCTTTTAATAAATCGAAATTTTGCATGTTTCTTGCTCCGATTTGAACTAAATCGACTTTGTCATTGAATTCATCAATATATTTTTCTCCCATCAGTTCAGAAACGATAGGAAGTCCTGTTTCTTCTTTAGCAGCTACTAAGATATCCAAACCTTGTGTACCCATGCCCTGAAAGGAGTAAGGACTGGTTCTTGGTTTATATGCTCCACCTCGTAACAGGTGTGCACCACTTTTTTTGATTGAGCGGGCGATTTCAATGACTTGTTCTTTTGATTCTACAGAACATGGTCCGGCAATCAATGTTAAATTATTGCCACCGACTTTTACTCCACTGACATCAATGATAGAATCTTCGGGATGAAAAGCACGATTGGCAAGCTTATAAGGCTCACTGACTTTCATGATGCGTTCAACGCATTCGTCAACTTCGAACTGTTTTGGATCTACACGTGTTGTGTCTCCAACAAGCCCAACAATGGTAGACATTTCACCCTTTGATAAGTGTGTTTTGAGTCCCATTCTTTCAACTTTAGCAATGATTCGATTTACATCGTTTTCTGTAGCTCTTGGTTTAAAGACAATAATCATTTTATTTCCTCCTATATAACATAAAAGTCCCTTTGCCATAAGGGCGAAAGGGACTGTCGCGTTACCACCTTAATTCAATATGACTTCACAGTCATATCCTTTTCGAGTACAAACATACTCTAACACTATAACGGGTGTGCCCGGACAAACCTACTGTTATTTCAGTCATCTACTCCAAGATGTATTCAATGAATCTTCAAATCTCTTTTTCACCAACCAAGAGCTCTCTATGTTTGAATGCTTTCATTTACTCTTTCTTTTCTTTGTAGTTGCTCCTATTCTAGTAAAAACATGAATTAATGTCAATGAAAAAAATGATGGATTGTCTTATAATGCTTGCAGAGGTGTTTTTATGAGTAAAGATAACAAATTGAAAAAAATATGGCATGTCTTCAACGTAATATATGTAGTGACCCTGGCTTATAGTGCATTTGTCAACTATTTACAAGGCGATATGAATGGGATTTTTATGTGCGGTGTAGCTGTATTAACACTTATTATGGTTCCGTTAATCTTTAAAATCTTTCGTTTTAAACCTGTCTATGAGATTTATTTGATTGCGACAACATTTGCATATATAGCTAGTGTATGGGGAAGTACCTTAGGTGGTTATGGATTATTTGGCTTTGATAAGTTCCTGCATTTTTCAAGTGGCTTTTTGATGTTGACGGTGGCCATTATGTTGTATTATTTATTGAGCTCACATAATGAAATCAAAACTGTGCAGGAAAAAAGAGTTTTTTATGTGTTTATCAATGCAGTTAATATGGCTATTGCCGTTTGCTGGGAGTTTTTTGAGTATGCTATGTTGATATTTTTTAACAATGATGCGATCAATCATTATACGCAAGGGGTTCATGATACGATGACAGATATGCTATGCGCTACGATTGCAGGTTTGATGTTGACGGTTTGGATCATGAGAAGTCGGTCAAATTTCTTTATGAATACGGCGCAGAAATTTTATGAATTAAATGTAAAAAAGAAGTCTTTTTAAATAAGACTTCTTGTTAAATGAAGGTGACTTGTTTTATTTTGAATATCTTCAAAGCATTTAATGATATTCATAATAGAATCGCTAACTAAATCAAACTGTTGAAATTCGATATATATATCTTCGTTATTGGATAAAATGTTTGTTGATAGTGATTTTAAAGTACAATTTTTATTTGTGTGAAAACCAAATAGTTTGTTTAGGTAACTGATTGGATCAGAAGCTACGGAAAGTTTGTTTAAATCTATCGTATATTTTTTCATAAAAACAACTCCTTTCGTTTGAATTTATTTTAACAGATAAAAAAATCGTATCAATGCAAGGGGCATAATATTAATGTAATCTTAACATTTCATTTTTTTCTTTTCAGATTCGATTAATAGCATTAAAATTAAATAAGGAGGGAAAATTTATGGAAAAAGCTAAAGTATATTATACAGATTTTCATGCCCATTTAGGAGAAGGATTGCCTACGAAACTTAAAAGACTTATCAAGAAAGCAGGCATAAAAGAATTAGATATGGATGGCAAATTTGTTGCCATAAAGATGCATTTTGGAGAATTAGGAAATATCTCTTATTTACGTCCTAACTACGCTAGGGCGGTAGTAGATGTTGTTAAAGAATTGGGAGGAAAGCCTTTTTTGACTGACTGTAATACCATGTATCCTGGTTCAAGAAAAAATGCATTAGAGCATCTAGAGTGCGCATGGGAAAACGGTTTTACACCATTAACTGTAGGATGTCCAGTTATCATAGGTGATGGATTGAAAGGAACGGATGATATTGAAGTTCCTGTCCAAAATGGAGAATATGTAAAAAATGCAAAAATAGGTCGAGCAATAATGGATGCAGATATTTTCATTTCATTAACGCATTTTAAAGGACATGAAATGACAGGTTTTGGGGGAACTATCAAAAATATAGGTATGGGATGCGGGTCTCGTGCTGGAAAAACAGAACAACATTCTAGTGGCTTGCCTCATGTTAATCCAGAAAAATGTAGAGGTTGTAAGCTTTGTCTAAGAGAATGTGCAAATAATGGTCTGCAGTTTGATGATTTATCTAAAAAGATGATCATTAATTCAGATAATTGTGTTGGTTGTGGACGTTGTGTTGGTGCATGTAATTTTGATGCTATTTCATTTAATAATGATCATGCGAATGAAATTTTAAATTATAGAATGGCTGAATATACTAAGGCAGTTGTGGATGGAAGGCCTCAGTTTCATATTTCTTTGATTGTAGATGTTTCACCTAATTGTGATTGTCACCCTGAAAATGATATTCCAATTTTGCCAAATATTGGAATGTTTGTCTCTACTGATCCGTTGGCTTTGGATCAAGCCTGTGTTGATGCTTGTTTAAAAGCAAAGCCAATGCCAGGCAGTCAACTTGCAAAGCACTTGGAAGATCCTACTTTTGAAAATCATCATGATCATTTTAAAAACTCTACTCCAGAATCAGAATGGAGATCATGTTTGGATCATGCAGAAAAAATTGGGCTGGGAACTCGCGAATATGAAATAATAGAAATGAAATAAATGATAAATAAGGCGCAATATTGCGCCTTATTGTATTTATTTTATCGTGTAAAATCATTTAAATGATTTTAACAAAGTTCTTTTAAGAAAAATGACATTCTTTAAAATATTAATGACATCTTTATATACAAAGTGGCATAATTAGGTATGAATATTTTAAATAACAATAATGAAATTTATATTAAAAGAAAGTGTATTACAAATGGACCAAAAAGAATTAAATGAACATATATTGGTGTGTTTATCATCGTCACCCTCAAACATTAAAATAATTCAAACAGCGGCAAAAATGGCGAAAGTTTTTAATGCGAATTTAACTGCCTTGTATGTTAAAACGCTTAACGAGCCAGATAAAGAAGATTTAAAAAGGCTCCATGAGAATATAAAATATGCACAAGATCAAGGAGCTAGAATTGAATCTGTTTGTGGAGATGACGTTGCTTTTCAAATTACGGAATATTCTCGCTTGTCTCATGTAACCAAAATTGTTTTAGGAAAGAGTCGGACAAAAGGCTTTTCTTTTCGGTCAACATTGGTGGATAAAGTAATTTCTCAAGCAGGAGATGTGGACGTATATATCATTCCAGATACGGAGGATTTATCCCCAGCTCCTAA
>CAMJQJ010000064.1 GCA_946408025.1 uncultured Faecalitalea sp. | reverse complement strand
GCTGAACTTGGTGAAGGTGAAGAACTTACTCAAGATGATCTGAACACACTTCAGGCAGTAGCTGTGGATGACAAAACTTTCCAGGTAACATTAACTAGTCCTGTTTCTTATTTCGAAGAACTAATGACATTCCCTTGCTACTACCCAATCAACCAGGAATTCTGTGAAGAAAAAGGTGCCGAATACGCTAAGAGTGCTGAAAATGTATTATCTAATGGTGCATTCATCATGGAAACATGGGAACCAGGACGTCAGGCAGTATTCTCTAAAAACGAAAACTACTGGAATGCTGATGCAGTAAATCTTGATAACCTAGTTCTTAACTTAGTTCAGGAACCAGAAGTAGCTGCAACTGCTTTCGATAATGGCGAAACACAATTCGCATTGATCAACTCTGAATTGGTTGATAAATATAAAGATTCTGAATCTTATAAGAGCATCAAAGAAGGTTACTTATTCTATCTACAGTTGAACTTTGGTAATACTGATCTTCAGAATCTTAACTTAAGAAAAGCTTTATCTTATGCAATTAACCGTGAAGACTTTGTTGAAAATGTGTTGAAAGATGGTTCAACAGCCGCTACAGGATTTGTACCAAGCGGGTTGTCTACTAGCCCAAATGGAACTGACTTCCGTTCAGATGCTGGATCTTATACTTCATATAATTTAGAACAAGCACAACAATATTTAGATGCTGCTAAAAAAGAATTAGGAAAAGACACAATTTCTCTTCGCCTATTATATGGAACAGATGAATCTCCAATGGATCAACTAGCTACATATCTGCAGGATGCATTCAGCCAGTTAGATGGTTTGGAAATCGAAATGGTTGCTACTACAAAACAAGACAGAATTTACACTAAGCAAGCTAACCAAGACTTCGATATCGCATGTACTCGTTGGGGTCCAGACTATGGTGATCCAACGACATATTTGAATCTATGCATCTCTGATAATACAAACAACTATGGTAAATGGTCTAATTCAGAATACGACTCAATTATGGATCAGGTTGCTGTAGAATCTGACGAAAACGCTCGTTGGCAGTTAATGATCGATGCAGAAAAAATTATGATGGATGATCTATGCTACATCCCTGTATTTGAAAAAGGAAGCTCAACACTTCAAGATACAAGTGTTTCTGGCCTAGTACAAAAACCAGTTGGTGTACCTTACACATTCAACTATGTTGACATTGCTGAATAGTTAGTAAATGAAAATTATAATGAACACAATATGGTTTTCGCTATATTGTGTTTGTTTTTTTAAGGAGAGTGAAGATATGAATAAATCGACTTTGAAATATATAGGTAAACGACTCATTATTTCAGCTATTACTTTATTTGTAATTCTTGTTGTATTGTTCTTAATGGTTCGCTTTTTACCTGGTTCTCCAATCAATAACGAAAAATTAAGCGCAGCACAAAGAGCAGTCATCGAGGCAAAATACGGATTGGATAAGCCTTTGTTTACTCAGTTTGTTATCTACGTAAAAGATATGCTTACAGGTAATTTCGGTGTATCTATGAACTTGTATAAAGATATGCCTGTTGCTTCTCTGGTAGGAAATGCTGCTAAGATCTCATTTTTGTATGGTTTAGCTGCTGTTATCATCGGTACAATCATAGGAATGGCTTTAGGTGTATTTGCTGCTTTACATAGAAACTCAATTTGGGACACACTTGCAACAGCTTTATCTGTAATCGGTGTTTCCATCCCATCTTTCGTATTCGCATTATTAATTTTGATTTTCTTTGCATCTTATTTGCGAATCTTACCTACAGCATATAGTTCCAGTCAACCAATTTATTCTTCCATCATGCCGGTAGCTGCCTTATCCACTGGAGTTATAGCCAACGTTTCACGTTTTACTCGAACCGAAATGATCGAAGTATTGGATAGTGACTATATGATCCTTGCAAAAGCCAAAGGTCTTGATCGTAAAACTTTGATATTCTCACATGCATTACGTAATGCCTTGATTCCAGTTATCACGATCTTAGGACCAATTTTGGTAAACCTTATGACAGGAACAATGGTTGTTGAATTATTATGTAGTGTTCCTGGTTTAGGTAAATTGCTCGTAAATAGTATTTTAAGTTCAGATTACAACATTATTTTGGCTTGTGCATTCTTATATGCTGCTATGTATATCATCATGATGTTAATTATTGATATAGCTTATGGAATCATTGATCCAAGAATTCGTTTAGGAAAGGATGAGGGATAATGGAAGACAATAAATTTTTACCAAATGATTTTGAATTTGTTGGTGACAAAAGAGATATCACAATTGATGAAGTCATCCCAACTACATCCGCATGGAAAGATGCTTTAAAACGCTTCTGCAAGAATAAAGGAGCTGTTGTTGCCGTTATTTTAATTCTTATTATCGCATTATTCGCAATCTTTGCCCCTATGTTCTCTGAATGGGACTATGCCGAAATCAACACCTCATTAAAAAATATAGCTCCTAATGGAGAACACTTGTTCGGTACTGACTCTTATGGACGAGATTTATGGACTCGTTTATGGTTTGGTACAAGAATCTCTTTGTTTGTTGCTGTTGCAGCAATTATCATCGATGTTGTCATCGGTGTTACATACGGTTTAATATCTGGTTACTTTGGCGGAAAAGTCGATTCCGTTATGCAAAGAATTCAGGAAATCATTAACTCAATCCCTACTCTAGTTGTTCTTATTATATTATTAATGTTCATGAAACCAAGCCTTGGTACGATCATCATTGCTCTTGCATTTACTGAATGGATCGGTATGTCACGTATCACCCGTGCTCAAGTCTTAAAAGTAAAAGAAGAAGAATATGTCCTTGCATCACGTACATTAGGTGCTAAAGATTTCTTTATCATCTTTAAAGAAATTCTTCCTAATATTTATAGTCAAATGATCATTATGGTTATGATGTCTATTCCAAATGCTATCTTCTATGAAGCGTACTTATCTTTTATCGGATTAGGTTTGCCTATTCCAGAAGCTAGTTTAGGAACTTTGATCAATGATGGTTATAAATCATTCTTAGTATATCCATACATCATGTTGATTCCTGTTGCAATCTTCTCATTATTGATGCTATGCTTCAACTTATTTGGTGATGGATTGCGTGATGCACTTGACCCTACGATGAAGGAGAGATAATTGATGGCTGATAGAGAAAGAATTTTAAAAATCAGAGATTTAAATATCTCATTTAAAACCGATAACGGAAATGTAAAGGCAATTCGTGGTGTAAATCTTGACCTTTATAAAGGTGAAACCATTGCAATCGTCGGTGAATCTGGATCTGGTAAATCTGTGACAACCAAAGCTATCATGGGTATCTTGGCAAGCAATGGAAAAATTGATAGCGGAACGATTGATTATGTATGGTATGACGAATATACTGGCGAAAGAAAAGAAAGAGACATTGTCCAGATGTCAGAACGCGAACTTCAAAAAGAAATTCGTGGTCGAAAGATTGCCATGGTATTCCAAGACCCTATGACTTCCCTAAACCCAACAATGACAATTGGACGTCAGGTCATGGAACCAATGATGTATCACTATAAAAAAAGTAAACAGGAAGCTTATCAAAAAGCATTAGAATTATTAGAGCTTGTTGGTATCACAGATGCTGAAAAACGAATGAAAAACTATCCACACCAGTTATCTGGTGGTATGCGTCAGCGTATCGTTATTGCCATTGCCCTATCTTGTGATCCATATGTATTGATTTGTGATGAACCTACAACAGCTTTAGACGTAACGATTCAGGCTAAGATCTTAGAATTAATCCAGGAAATTCAAAAGAAGAAAAACTTATCTGTAATCTATATTACACACGATTTGGGTGTCGTAGCTAAAGTTGCAGATTACGTTAATGTTATGTATGCTGGAAAAATCGTAGAAACAGGGACGATCAACGAAATATTCTATGATCCTAGACATCCATATACATGGGGTCTATTATCTGCTATGCCTGATTTAGACACAGATGATGATGAACTTTATACGATCCCTGGTACACCACCAAACTTGATTTATGAAGTTAAAGGTGATGCGTTTGCCCCTCGTAATAAATTTGCCTTGAATATTGATCTAAGACTTGATCCCCCAACATATTATGTTCCAGGTTCAAAAACACATAAAGTTTCTAGCTGGTTAATGCATGAAAATGCACCAAAAGTAGAAATGCCAGAAGCTTTAAGAAAACGATTAGATAAGATGAAAAAGGAGGGTGTATAGCATGTCAAAAGAACCTATCCTTATTGTTGAAGATTTAAAACAATACTTTAAAGTGAGTCGTAAATTCACTGTTAAAGCAGTTGATGGTATCTCTTTTAAGATTTATCCAGGAGAAACATATGGTCTTGTTGGAGAATCTGGTTCAGGTAAATCAACAACAGGACGAAGCGTTATTCGTCTGTATAAACCAACAGGTGGAAAAATCACATTTAATGGAGCGGATATTTCCGATAAGATGTCAAAGGAAAAAGAATCTATGCTGCATACTAAAATGCAGATGATCTTCCAAGATCCAATGGCTTGTCTAAACCCAAGAAAAAAAGTTATTGATATCGTAGCACAAGGGTTAGATATTCATCATTCTTATGAAACAATTGAAGAACGAAACCAAAAAGTCTATGACATTCTTGAAATGGTTGGTTTATCTAAAGAACACGCATCCAGATATCCTCATCAGTTCTCTGGTGGACAAAGACAACGTATTGGTATCGCAAGGGCTTTGATCATGAATCCTGATCTTGTTATTGCAGATGAAGCAATATCTGCACTGGATGTTTCAATTCAAGCTCAGGTTGTCAATCTAATGAAAAAGATTCAAAAAGAAAGAGGTTGTGCTTACCTATTTATTGCACATGATCTTAGCATGGTTAAATATATCTCAGATCATATTGGTGTCATGCACTTAGGTCATCTTGTTGAAACTGGTACAACAGATGAAATCTTTAAAAATCCAATTCATCCATATACTAAATCATTGTTAAGCGCTATTCCTAAACCTAATCCGGTGGTTGAAAAAACACGTACTTCTATCTCCTATGACTATGCAACCAGCGGAATAGATTACAACAAAGGAAAACAAATTCATGTTGATGGCGAACATTACGTTTTAGCTACGGATGAAGAATTCGCTAATTGGACAAAGTAGACGAAATGTCTACTTTTTTTGTGCAGGTGATTTGTCAAATTAAGTGCAACACCTATCGTGAGTGAAAAACTTCGTTAG
>CAMJQJ010000063.1 GCA_946408025.1 uncultured Faecalitalea sp. | reverse complement strand
GTATAAAGTTAACTCGATTTATGGATGATTTACTAGACACATTAGATCAAGATCCTGATTATACGTGTTACACGTTAGATGCACAAACTAGTTTTATTGATGATTATTTTGATGTCAAACCACAAAATGAGAAGCGCTTTGCGGATTATGTAAAAGAAGGAAAATTACCGATTGGGCCTTGGTATGTACAACCAGATGAGCATTTACCAACAGCGGAAGGTATCATTCGTAATATGTTGATCAGCAAAAAGATATCTGATAAATATGCAGATTATAACCGCGTTGGATATGTTCCAGATTCCTTTGGTCAATCATCAACAATGCCAACATTGTTAAAAGGGTTTGGTGTTGACAGTGCCGTTATTTATAGAGGATTTGCAGAAGAAGACTCAAAATATAATGATTTTGTCTGGGAAGGGCTAGATGGATCTAAAGTATTGGCAAACTGGATGCCGGTTGGTTATGGAAATGCAATGTTTTTAAAAGAAGATTTAGAAAGTAATATCAAAGTCATTGAAGAAAACATTGAATTATTAGAAGAACGCAGTGTAAGTAACAATTACTTATTAATGTGTGGTTCAGATCAAAGTTTCGTGAAAAAATTTCTTCCAAAAGCAATCAAGGAATTGAATGAATATTACAAGGATAAAGAGTACGAGTTTGTTTTAGCAACACCACAGGATTATATTGATGCAATTCGTCCTTATATTGAAAAAATGGATGTTATCAGAGGTGAGCTAAGAAAAGGGAAACGAAGCCGAACACACAATAGTATCGGTGCAACGCGAATGGATATCAAACAGAAGAATTTTGAGGTAGAAAGAAAATATTTGAAACAATTAGAACCTCTTTCTGTATTTTGTGCCATGATCGGATTGGATTATGATGAAGAGCTCATCAATCGTGGCTGGAAATATATCGTGGAAAATCATGCGCATGATAGTATTTGTTGCTGCTGTACTGATGATATACATACAGAAATTATTTCTCGAATGGTTTATGCAGACCAGTTGGCAAATTACTTGTTAAAAGAAAAACTTGAACAATTGCAGGAACGTATTTGTTTTAGTAAGAATAAAGGTCGCCCAATTTTATTGTTTAGTTCTTGTTTGGGTGAAAGAGAAAGTATTATTGAATTAGATGTATATGTAAAGAATAGAGATTTCAAGATTTATGATGCAGATAACAATGAATTAGAATATGAGATTTTATCCTTTGAATCATTTAATTTAAAGGATACAAAAGTATCTTTTACACCAATTCCTGATGATTTTTACGATAAAGTACACATTCGTTTAAGATGTAATTCGAGTTCATTTGGATATCAGACAGTTTACATCAAAGAAGGAGTGCATCAGGAAATAGAAAATCGTTCGATGGTATCAAACAATAAGTTGGATAATGGACTAGTTTCTGTTTCTGTTATGGAAGATGGTTCTGTATCAGTTTTTGATCAAAAGAATGAAATTGAATATAAAAACCTGAATGTGTTTGTGGATGACGGCAACGCAGGCGATGAGTATGATTATTCACCATCGTATAATGATTATTCTATAAAATCATTAGGCTGCCTTCGTTCAATTACTTGCACAGAAGATACAAATTTGCAGGCTACTCTATGTTGTGAATATGAAATGATGATTCCTGAAATTACAAATAATGATGGAAGAAGTGAAAAATGTTTACCATGTATCATCAAATCATATATTACGGTAAAGAAGGAAGATCCTGTTGTATATTTCCATACGGAAATAGAAAACAATTCAAAAAATCATCGTATTCAGGCTTACTTTAATGGATTAAAACACTATGATTCAAATTTTGCCGATATCCAGCTTGGAGAAATCACACGAGAAAACAATTTTGCATTAACAAAAGCCAGTGAAGAAGAAGGTTGGCATGAAAGATATTATCCTGTATTTAACAGTCATAAGTATGCAGGATTGAAAGATGATCAGGGTAATGGTTTCATTGTGTTAAACAAAGGATTGCCTCAGTATGAAATTTATAATGAAGATGATCAAGATACAATCTTGGCATTAACTTTGTTAAGCTGTGTTGGATATATGGGAAATACCGATTTAAAATATCGACCAGGTCGTCGAAGTGGATCTACAGATGCAACACCTGCTTCTCAAATGTTAGGTACATTTGTATGTGACTATGCATTCTTACCAGTTAACAAAGAAACCAAATACAAAACTCTTGCGGAAAACTATATAAATCCAATTTATGGCGTTTGTATGCCGGAATTTGAGAGTGATGGAAATTTACCAGATACACTAGATTTAATTACAGGCACAGAAGATGTTTTGGTTTCTTCTTTGAAATTGGCTGAGAATCATGAAGGTTATATCTTGCGACTATTAAATCCAAATCAAACTCCTTTAAGCAATGTTGAAGTTAAGATAAACCGATATTATATTGATTCAATTCAAGCAAACGATCTAGCTGAAAGAAGCATTGACCAACATAAATTGCATGTTATTAAACTGAATAATCCAGATGGATCAGCAATGGCAGTTATGAGTGGAAAAGTGAAGATCGATCAGATGAATCAAAATGAATTAATCACGTTAAGATTAAAATAAAAGAAAAAAAGCATATCAAACTGATATGCTTTTTTACTTAACAATTTCTGGATTGTTGAAGATATCAAGTGCAGTCATGGCCATTGCCTTGGCTGCTGTATGTAAAGTGTATTTAGCTTTTGCGCCATGAACATAAGGAAGGAAATCTTCATTGTGAGCATAAACTTTAGGGTCAGCTCCTGTATCGATTTCACAATATACGGTTGGGCATACTAAAGATACATTACCAATATCACTAGAGCCGCTAGCTGTTGAATCATCTTGTATAAAATTAGTAACACCTAATTCACCTAGGTGTTGTTTTAGGATCTGTCTTAGGTTTTCGTTATATTTTAGTTCATCGAAAGAATTTTCAAAATTATGATATTCAAGTGTTGCGCCAGTCATTAAGGCAGCGCCTTTTGCACAGTTAATTACTTTCTCTGTTAATTCTTCTAAATAATTTCGATGAGCTGCACGAATATAATAGCGGCAAGCAGCTTGGTCTGGAACCGTATTGCAGGCGACTCCTCCTTTGGTGACGATACCGGCAACACGAGCATCACTTTGCATATGTTGGCGCAGTGCATTAACGCCTGCAAACATTAGTTGTACAGCATCTAAAGCGTTTATACCTAGTTGAGGATAAGCAGCCGCATGTGCAGCTTTTCCAGAGAAATTAAATTCAATGGAATCCATTGCCAGAGTTTTAACATTGATGTTGTTTTCTGCACCTAAATGCATTTGAATGGCTGCATCTATATCGTCGAATGCCCCTCGGTCAACTAAATCACATTTTCCGCCAATGGTTTCTTCAGCAGGTGTTCCAATGACGACAATTGTTCCATTTATTTGATCTTTAATTTTTGAAAGTGTTAATGCAGCACCTAGCGTACTGGCTGCAATCCAATTATGGCCACAAGCGTGTGCATTTTCCGCTTTTGAATCTCCATAACCAGGTAAAGCATCATATTCTGGTAGGAATGTAACTTTTGGTCCAGCATTGCATTTTAATTCGGCACGAAAGGCAGTTTCAATTCCTAAATATGGATATGTTACATCAAATCCTGCTTGTTCTAATTGACTGCATAAATATTTGCTTGAAACAAATTCTTGCATACCTAGTTCTGGGTGTTGATAAATAAACTCACTGATTTCTTCGATTTGTGAAGAAATTTCTTCTTCAGCTAATAATAATTGTTGATACTTTTCCATACATTTCTCCTAGTAACCTATCATTGTGGCAAGTACTAACAATACAATTTCAGCAATAAAGATGATTCCGAATAATGGAGCCACAAATTTATACCATCTGTCGATAGGTAAACGCATGATCCCGCACATCATAAATACGCTTGTTGGCCAGAAGATGTTCGAAAACCCGTCTCCAAATTGATAAGCTAATACACTGACTTGACGACTAACACCAACCATTTCTCCTACAGGGGCTAGAATTGGCATTGTTACAAGTGCTTGCCCAGCTCCACTTGGAATAAAGAAATTGATGATGTTTTGTACAAACAACATACCTATTGCACTTGCGACACCATGGAAATTTTGTAAAAGTGTGGCAAGCCAGTTAACGATGGTATCAATGATACATGCATTTTCCATGATCAATGGAATGCTTCGGCTAATCCCTACTAACAAAGCTCCATACATCATTTCTTTACTGGATTCAATGAAAAAATCACAAATTTGGCTTGGTGTAAATTTAGAAATTAGACCTGTGATAATGGTCATGATTATAAATAGGGTTGCGATTTCATCAATATACCATCCTAATTTAATGGTGCCTACTAAAAGCATACCAATTGTAAAAACAAATAAGACACAGCTTATTTTATGGATTGTGGTGAACTGAGTGTTCATCAATTCTTCTTTTGAGCCAACATCTGGCATATCGATCTTTATACCATATAAATAAGATTTAGTTGGGTCTTTTTTTATTTTATTTGCATAATGCATTACATATACAATGGCAATCGTCATAAAAACTACAAAACAGAAAATACGATATCCTAAACCAGAAAATAATGCTACACCAGCAACTTCTTGAGCAATACCAATTGTAAATGGATTGATTGTTGCTGCTGCAAATCCAATCGCAACTCCTAGATAGATAATGCTTCCACCGACAATGGCATCATATCCAATAACAGCAGCAATTGATATAAATACTGGTAATAAACCATAAGTTTCTTCAAACATTCCCATGGTAGACCCAAGGATTCCAAAACATAACATACATACAGGAATAATTAACTGTACTCTATCTCCTATTCGGCGAAGAATAAATCCAACAACAGCATCAAATGTACCGTTTTTGATCAAGATATAAACAAAAGAATAGGCAAATATAATAAAGAATATGATTTGAGCACTGTCAATAAATCCAAGCTGAATGGATTTAAACATATCAAATATGCTGCATCCTATTTTTTCTACAGCATGATAGCTGCCGGCAACAACAATTTCATTTCCATCGGCATCGGTGATTCGATCAAATACACCAGCTGGTACAATGTTTGCCAAAATTGCAGTGATGATGGTCATCGAAAAAATGATCACATATGCATGAGGCATTTTAAATTTTTTCTTCAGTTCCATAAAATCTCCTCCTAAAAAACAAAAACCCTTGCTTTCTTAAAACAAGCAAAGGGAATCGCATTAACGAGGACTTTGAAGTTTTAAGAGCGCAACCTAATAGATAGGACAGTGATATGTCTATTAAACATACCCCCAGCAAAAGTCTATAGACTTTTACTTCGGCGTATCATCCTTTCACATGTATGAATGTACATGTTACTGATAATCAACGCACCTCTACTTAAAACAAGGATGTTAATATACTAGCACTGATAATATAAAAAGACAATAAAAAAATGAAAG
>CAMJQJ010000062.1 GCA_946408025.1 uncultured Faecalitalea sp. | reverse complement strand
GAACCCCCGTATCAGCCTTGGCAAGGCTGTGTTCTACCATTGAACTACATCTGCAAAAAATGGCGGTCCAGATGGGACTCGAACCCACGATCTCCTCCGTGACAGGGAGGCATGTTAACCACTACACCACTGGACCAAAACTATTTAATTTAAATGGCGGTCCAGATGGGACTCGAACCCACGATCTCCTCCGTGACAGGGAGGCATGTTAACCACTACACCACTGGACCAATTTTTTAAAAAGAATGGCGGAGAAGGAGAGATTTGAACTCTCGCGCCAGTTTCCCGACCTATACCCTTAGCAGGGGCACCTCTTCAACCACTTGAGTACTTCTCCAAGAATATATGTCACTGAAATATCAGTGCCTATGTATATTATCATGACTCTATAAAATACGCAAGTATTTTTTATAAAAAATTTGTCTTTCTTTATTTTTTTGGTGTAATAGAAAGTATGAAGGTAAAAGAATTGAGCTTGGATCAAAGACCAAGAGAAAAAGCTTTGCGACAAGGATTAAATTCTTTGTCGGATTTAGAATTAATTGCATTGATTTTACAGAGTGGCAATAAAGATCGTTCTGTCTTTGATATTGCACAAGATGTGTTGATTGAAACAGAAGGATTAAGCGAGTTGTTTAACATGCATGTGAACTCACTGATGAAGATCAAAGGGATAAGGGAGGTTAAAGCGTTGCAGCTCTTGGCAGGTGTAGAACTTTGTAAAAGGGTGTTGAAGACAAATGTATATCGTATGCAGATAAAGAATTCTCATGATGTGATTCAGTGGTTTAAAGTAGAGTATGGTTATTTAACTCAGGAAAATTTTGTTTGTGTTTATTTGAATACAAAGGCAAGGATCATATCTCACCGTATCTTGTCAATTGGAACTTTAAATGAGGCTTGTGTTCATCCACGAGATATTTTTAAAGAAGCTTATCTACAAAATGCAGCGGGAGTTATATGTGTCCATAACCATCCTTCTGGAGATCCATCTCCAAGTATAGAAGATATAGAAATTACTAGACAGCTTGTAAATATCGCAAAGATGAATGGAATTCAATTTATTGACCATGTTATTGTTGCGAAAAGTTGTTATTACTCTTTTAGTGAAGTTGGAATGTTAGAGTCATCATAAATGTTCACATTGAAAGAAAGGCAAAATATCGTTATAATACATGTAGTTTGGGGGAAGAAAATGCGAAGATTTACGCGTCTACAAAGAATACTTATTATAGCGATATGTATATGCTTAGCTTTTGGCTGTGCTATGTTTGGTTTGCGTCAAAATTCGCTTTCCAATGTAGGATATAGTGCTTGGACGTATATAAAATATGGCTTATTTGACTATCCTCTTACTTCGATAGCCAATGCCTTTAATGATTTGTCTAATTTATGGCATGTTTATGATGATAATGAATATTTGAATGAACAGCTTGCCAAACAACGAAGCTATCAAACTTTATATGAAGATGAACGCAATAAAAATGCAGAACTAGAAGATCTATTGGAAATGCAGGGAAGTTTGGATAATGCGACAAAGATCAGCTGTACAGTGTTACAAAGAAGTGCCAATTCCTGGGATCAAACAGTAACAATTTCGGCAGGAAGCTCACAGGGTGTTGAAAACAATATGTTGGTTGTAACAAGCCAGGGAGCTGTTGGATTGGTTGAAAGTACGCAAACGGCAACCAGTACAGTACGTTTATTGACAAGCGAAGATTTGATCAATGATATCGCAATCATGATTTCAATGGAAGATGGTTCCAATGTAGAAGGTGTATTGCAGTCATATGATGCTGATCGAAATGCTTACCGTGTTTCGCTGTTCGATAACAATGCTCAGATTTCTACAGGAGAGATGGTCGCAACCAGTGGAAAAGGTGGAAACTATCCAAGTGGTATATATCTTGGAACTGTTACGGATGTTACGATCAATGATGATGCAATCATTTCAACAGTTTATGTACAACCTGTATCCAACATACAGTCGTTCAACTATTGTATGGTCATTGGAAGTGGGGTCGTAGGAGGATGAAACCTAGACAAGTAATCATATTATTGTTGGTAATGGCATTGATTGATGACCTGATTGGTCTATGTTTTCCAGTCAACTTCCAGTTTCAAGGATATTCGTTTGTACCTCATCTGTGTTTTATCACGTTAATGTTACTGGTATATGAAAGAGTCTGGCTTGACCGAGTTTTGATATCTGGATTTTGTGGAATCCTAACAGATATGTTTTTTAGTGGAACATTACCTGTTTATTTTATCCTGTATGCCAGCTTAGGATATTTATCTGGTATTTTCAATAAAGCCATGGAAGACGATTCTCGTATTCGTTTCTTTGTCTTATTTATCTTCGTACTGTTATTGGATATGATACCATTTTTGGTGAATATCATTTTTCAAGGCATGAATGTATCTTTTACGAGCTGGTTCATACATCATGAACTTCTTACTCTAACTTTGCATGGAGTTTTGATTTTGGTGATGATGTATGTATTGGATGTCTTAAAACGTTTCACGATGATTCGTCAACATCGTAAACAATTGAGTCAAAGAAAAAAATATGTAAAAATGAAAACACAAAAGTAGACGTCAGTTTATCTGACGTTTTATTTCATTTTCAAGATATGATAGAATTAGAACATAGAAAATAGGTGAAATTTATGAGTAAATTATTATTGTTAGACGGAAATTCAATGTTATTTAGAGCATATTATGCTACATTATATACACATAGAATGTCTACTTCAAACGGGATTCCGACTAATGCCGTATTTGGCTTTATCATGATGTTAAATAAGGCAATTGATATCATTAAACCAGATTCTATCCTGGTTGCCTGGGATGCAGGGAAACCAACATTTCGACATAAACAATTTGCAGCATACAAAGGAACAAGAAAACCTCTGGATGAAGATTTGATCGTACAATTTCCGATTGTACGTGAGTTTTTGGATGCGACAGGAATCAAACGCTACGAAATTGAAGGTTATGAGGCAGATGACATCATTGGTTCTATGGCGAAAATAAACTTAGATGGTATGACAACCATCCTTACAAGTGATCGAGATTTGTTACAGCTGATTGATGATACAACACATGTCTTGCTCATGAAAAAAGGTTTAAGTGACATGGATCTCATGGATGTTGAAAATTTTAAAGAAAAATATAGTTTGATGCCAAAACAAATCGTAGATCTAAAAGGAATCATGGGTGATTCCAGTGACAACATTCCAGGTGTTGCCGGAATTGGTGAAAAAGGAGCAACTAAACTTCTTGCTCAATATGGTTCTTTAGAAAATGTTTATGAGAATATCGGCCAAATCAAAGGAAAACAAAAAGAGAAATTATTAAACGATAAAGAAAATGCATTTATGTCAAAAGAGTTGGCAACGATTTACACATCAATGGAGTTTCCTTTTACGATCCAGGATTGTAAATTTGATGGATATGATGAAAAGGTCAATGAGTTTTATCAAAAATATGAGATGCGTTCTTTGATTTCAAAAACAACGATGGCTTCAAAAACTTATCAGATCAAACCGATTCGTTCGTTTAAAGGCTATGATTCAAAAAATCTCTTATTGATGCCGGTAAATTCCAAAGAAGCGTATTTAAATCAAAAGCTTTATGGTTTTATGTTCTTTGATAACGAAGAAGTTCTATATCTGAAAGTTGAAGATGCTTTGGAAGATAGTTACTTTAAAAATATGTTAAAAGAAGAAACAACTTTAAGAACATGGGATGCTAAAGAAATGATGCATTTACTTCAAAGGTATGGATTCTATGTTCCATCATTTAAAGAAGATCTTCATCTTGCGGCATTTTTGCTACATTCACAAGCTACTGATACAGATTCTTTAATATCTTCTTTGGGTATTGAATTACCTGAAACAATACATGATTTATTAAAAAAAGCGAAGAATTTAGAGGCTTGTCATATTGATCGTTTATTGCCGGTTACTTGCGCCTGGACTTGGCAGTTGAGCATTCGCCAAAATAATATTTTTGATGAATTAAAGAAAGACAATTTACTTGAGCTTTATGAAAATATAGAAAAACCTTTGATTAGAATTCTTTTTGAAATGGAAAATCAAGGAATCTATATCGATGAAAATGTTTTGGATGAGATAGGGACTAAGACCGATACAATCCTGGAGTCATTAACACAGCAGATTTATGAGATGGCACATATGGTCTTTAATATCAACTCGCCAAAACAACTTGCTGGTGTACTCTACGATGAATTAAATTTAAAAGGTGGAGGGAAGAAGCGCTCTACCTCAGCAGAAGTATTGGAAAAATTAAGAGGAAGTCATCCGATTATTGATGTGTTGCTGGAGTATCGTAAATATTCAAAAATCAAATCAACATATATCGAAGGTTTAAAGAAACATATCCAGCAAGATTCTCGAATACATACTTGCTTCAATCAGGCTATGACGCAAACTGGGCGTTTATCCAGCAGTGATCCAAACTTGCAAAATATCAGTGTTCGCGATGAGCAGGGAAGAGAAATCCGAAAAGCTTTTGTGGCTCAAGAAGGGTTTAAACTTCTATCAGCTGATTATTCACAAATTGAACTTAGAATGTTGGCTCATATGGCAAATGAAACCCATATGATTGAAGCATTCAAAGAGGACGCTGATATTCATAATCGAACGGCTTCACATATCTTTCATGTATCACAGGAAGATGTCACAACGGATATGCGTCGTGTTGCCAAGACCGTAAATTTTGGAATAGTCTATGGACAAACAGAATTTGGTTTATCGCAGCAGTTGAAGATTTCGCGCAAGGAAGCTGGTGAATTTATGGAAACATATTTTGCGTCATATCCTAACATTCATCAATTCATGAATCAGTTGATTGATTTCTGTAAAGAAAACGGATATGTGGAAACAATGTTCCATAGACGTCGAATGATTCCTGAAATTAACGATAAAAATTTCATGACCAGAGAATTTGGTAAAAGAGCAGCTATGAATGCGCCAATTCAAGGAAGTGCTGCAGACTTGATCAAGATTGCTATGATTCGTGTAAACCAAGCGATGAAAGAACAAAATGTTAAATCGAAAATGCTTTTGCAGATTCACGATGAATTGATCTTTCTGGTTCCAGATGATGAATTAGAAATGATGCAGGTACTAGTAAAGGAAGCCATGGAACAGGCTATGGAATTGAAAGTTCCTTTAAAGGCAAGTATTAACTTTGGCCAGTCATGGTATGAGGCTAAATAATGCCAGAAGCACCTGAAGTACAGACAGTATTGTCAACGCTTGAACATCAGATCAAAGGCGCTAAGGTATTAGATGTTGAAGTATTTTATCCAAAATTAATTCAAAATTTAGATGTCGCAGAATTTGAATCTTCTTTAAAGAATCAGAGATTCTGTGATTTCTTTCGCATCGGAAAATATCTAGGCTTCATCCTTGATGAAGATCGGAAGAGCACACGTCTGAACTCCAGTCACCAATGGAAATC
>CAMJQJ010000061.1 GCA_946408025.1 uncultured Faecalitalea sp. | reverse complement strand
CGAGATTTCCATTGGTGACTGGAGTTCAGACGTGTGCTCTTCCGATCTCGGATTTCAAAAGGCCTCGCTCTATTACCTTGGAAAGAATCGTAACGTCAATATTGCCTCCTGATAATAAACAGACAACATTTTTACCTTTGACAGGCACCTTGTTGAACATGACAGCAGCTACAGAAACCGCACCAGCTCCCTCTGTAATTAATTTGTGCTGTTCAATCAAAGCTAAGATAGCGCTAGCTACCTCATCATCAGAAACTGTAACGATATCGTCGACATATTTCTTACAGATGTCAAAAGTATTTACGCCTGGCTCTTTGACTTTAATTCCATCGGCAATCGTTCCCACTTCTTCAAGCTTAACGATTTCATCTTCTTTTAAAGAGGTAACCATGCTGGCAGCCCCTTGAGCCTGTACCCCATAAACTTTGATATCCGGATTCAAAGTCTTTAATGCGTAAGCTACCCCTGAAATCAAGCCGCCGCCACCAACAGGAACAACAACCACATCAACATCAGGAAGCTGATCTAAAATTTCTAGACCAATTGTACCTTGACCGGCAATTACATCTTCATCATCAAAAGGATGAATAAAGGTATATCCTTCCTTGTCTCTTAATTCTATGGCTTTATTGTAGGCATCATCATACACCCCAGGAACCAGGCAGACTTTTGCCCCATATTCCTTAGTCGCCTCAACCTTTGAGATAGGTGCCCCATCCGGAAGACAAATAATTGAAGGAATATTATTTTTGGTAGCTGCAAGTGCAACTCCCTGGGCATGATTGCCAGCTGAACAGGCAATGACGCCACGTTCTTTTTCTTCCTTTGATAATTGAGAAATCTTATAATAAGCTCCTCTTAGTTTAAAAGATCCTGTATTTTGAAGATTTTCCGTTTTTAAATAGACATTGGATTCTGGATCAATCTTAGGTGCATAAATCAAATCGGTCTTTCTGGCAACGTCTTTCAATACAAAACGAGCATGATAGATCTTATCTAGACTAAGCATTTTCATCCTCCTTTGATAAAGCCGCCAATTGTTCGATCAATTGTCTTGCGGCTCTGGCTGAGCGCCCACTCTTTCTTAAGGCAAACTGTTCTGCTTTTAAGGCTAATTCTTTTTTATCCATCTTTACATTGTACTGTTTAGCTAAACCATAAACAATATCTAAATACAAATCTTTCTTTGGTTTTTCAAAATATACCTTGATACCAAAGCGTTCAGATAAAGAAATGGTTTCCTGCATCGTATCCTGACGATGGATCTCATCTCCTTCACGAGCCTGGAAAGTTTCTTTTACTAAATGACGACGATTGCTGGTAGCATAGATCACCGTATTATGACAACGTACGGAAACACTTCCCTCCAACACAGCCTTTAAAGCACTAAATTCATCATCATTATCTTGAAACGACAGATCATCTATAAATAAGATGAATTTTAAAGGATTACTGGAAAGAAGATCCAATAATCTTGGTAACAAATACAATTGTTTTTTACCAAGTTCGATCAAACGCAATCCTTTATTTGAATATTCATTGGCAATAGCTTTTACCGTTGCCGATTTTCCAGTTCCTGCATCTCCATACAACAATACGTTGCTAGCAAGATGATCATTTAATAATATTTCTGTATTCGCAATGATTTTTTGTTTTTGTAAATCATATCCGATCAAATCACTTAAACGAATTGGATCTGGATACTTGACCGGTTCCAAATAAAAATCATGGTCTGCACTTTCCTGAATTTGAAACATCGTATAACGAGCAAAATCACCAAATCCATATTGATCGATATGAGATAATCTTTCAAAATAAATTGTTTCCAAATCTACTTCATGACTTTGCCATAAAGCATGCATTCCTTCAAAGACATCATCTGGTTTCATCTTTGCGTATGAAGATAATATGGATAGTTCATGTTTAGCACTTTGAATCATCAGTTCAGGAACATCTTTTCCTAAACTGGCAATTCGCGTCATACAGTTTTCTAAAGACAAGATACTATCAGTCAAATACTGCGTCCAATCAGTCGTATCTTGTTGATATAAAGCACTGACAAATTTTGCATACCTGGTTTCCGAAGGATGCTTTATCAGCTTATAGAATCTTTGAATTACTTCATCTTCGAAAAGATCTCTAAAGATGACAAATTGGTGATTCATTTATTAATGATAGCCCCTTTATCGGCACTGGAAACCATCTTTGCATAACGAGCCAAATATCCAGTCACATCCGTCTTGACCTTGATTGGCATCTCTTGTTTACGTTTTTCAATTATTTCATCTGAAACTTTTAATTCTATTTTATGTTCTGGAATATTGATAGAGATAATATCACCATCTTTGACATAAGCAATCAGTCCACCTTGAACTGCTTCAGGTGAAATGTGTCCAATAGCTGCACCTCTTGTAGCCCCAGAGAATCGTCCATCTGTTATCAAGGCAACTTCTTTATCCAATCCCATTCCGGCAATCGCACTTGTTGGTGATAACATTTCACGCATTCCAGGACCTCCAGAAGGTCCTTCATAGCGAATCACTACAACATCTCCGGCTTCAATTTTACCTCCAAAAATTCCTTGAATAGCTTCTTCTTCCGAATCAAATACTTTCGCAGGTCCTTCGTGAACCAACATCTCTTTTGCCACAGCAGAACGCTTAACAACGCAGCCATCTTCTGCTAAATTTCCTTTTAATACCGCAATGCCTCCAGTTTGTGAATATGGATTGTCAATAGGACGAATGACATTCAAATCTTTATTGACATGTCCTACTAAATTTTCTTTTAAAGTTTTACCGGTAACGGTCATAACATCGGTATGGATCAAATCTTTTTTTACCAATTCATTTAATACCGCATAGACACCACCAGCTGCATCCAGCTCTTCAATATATGTTGGTCCTGCTGGAGCTAAGTGACATAGATTTGGTGTTCTTGCACTGATTTCATTGGCAATATCCAAATTAATCTCAATACCACATTCATTAGCAATTGCAGGAAGATGCAACATAGAATTGGTTGAACATCCTAGAGCCATATCTGCTGTTAAAGCATTTTCAAACGCTTCTTTTGTCATGATATCTCGTGGTCGAATATTTTTGCGATACAATTCCATAACTTGCATACCTGCATGTTTGGCAAGCTCAATACGTTTTGAATATACAGCAGGAATCGTACCATTACCGGCAAGTCCCATACCAAGAACTTCTGTTAAACAGTTGTGTGAATTCGCTGTATACATACCCGAGCAGGAACCACAAGTAGGACAAGTATTTAATTCATATTCTTTAAGATCTTCTTCACTGATCTTACCAGCCTGATAAGCACCCACAGCTTCAAACATACTGGATAAAGATGTCTTATGTCCTTTTACATGTCCCGCCAGCATTGGACCACCAGAAACAAATATCGTTGGTACATTGATCCTTGCGGCTGCCATCAATAAACCTGGCACATTCTTATCACAATTAGGAATCATAACAAGAGCATCAAAAGCATGCGCTAAAGCCATAGCTTCTGTTGAATCGGCAATTAAATCGCGTGTCACCAACGAATACTTCATACCCTTGTGTCCCATCGCAATACCATCACATACCGCAATAGCTGGGAATACAATCGGTGTTCCTCCAGCCATAGAGACACCCATCTTAACAGCTTCACAAATTTTATCCAGATTCATATGACCTGGAACAATTTCATTATAGGAACTAACGATTCCAACCAAAGGTCGCTCAATTTCTTCTTCTGTCAGACCAAGTGCATGTAATAAAGAGCGCTGTGGTGCCTTATCAAACCCTGATTTCATTACTTTGCTATCCATAATTATTCCTCTCACTTCTAAACATTAAGACAATCCCTAAGGATTGCCTTATTTTTTTAGTTATTGATCAGTTTATCTTCATCAGACCAGCTATATAGCTTGCGCACATCCTCACCAACTTTTTCACTTGGATGTTCAGCAGCTAACTTACGCATTGCCTTAAAGTGAACTTGGTTACCAGCTTGTGACATATCTAATAGGAAATCTTTAGCAAATGTTCCATCCTGAATATCGCTCAAGATCTTACGCATTGCCTTTTTCGTATCTTCTGTAATGATTTTTGGTCCAGAAATGTAGTCTCCATATTCTGCTGTATTTGAAATTGAATAACGCATTCCTGCAAATCCAGACTGATAGATCAAGTCAACGATCAATTTCATTTCATGAATACATTCAAAATATGCATTTACTGGATCATATCCTGCCTCTGTCAAAGTTTCATAGCCTGCTTGCATCAAGGCTACAACACCACCGCAAAGAACAGCTTGTTCGCCAAATAAATCAGTTTCAGTTTCGGTACGGAATGTTGTTTCAAGCACACCAGCACGACTTCCACCAATACCAGCTGCATAAGCCAAACCAATATCCCATGCATCCCCTGTAGCATCCTGTTCAACTGCAATCAAACATGGTACACCCTTTTCAGCCTCGTATTCGCTACGTACAGTGTGCCCTGGCCCTTTTGGGGCAATCATAATCACATTGACATCTTTTGGTGGAACGATGCATCCAAAATGAATATTAAAACCATGGGCAAAAGCCAATGTTTTTCCTTCACTTAAATTTGGTGCAATTTCACTTTCATATACTGCTTTTTGTTTTTCATCAGGAATCAAGATCATGATGATATCACTCATCTTTGTTGCTTCAGCAACACTATATACTTCAAGTCCCTGTGCTTTTGCCTTGGCAGCTGATTTGCTTCCTTCATAAAGTCCAACAACAACATCAACACCTGAATCTTTCAAGTTCAAGGCATGTGCATGTCCTTGAGAACCATATCCAATAATCGCTACTTTTTTTCCATCCAATTTTTGAATATCACAATCTTGCTGGTAATAAATTTTTGACATAATACTCCTCTTTTCTATTCTACCTTTTGATCTTCTGTAGTACGGGTATTTCGATTTAAATATGTGCATCCCCTATCTAATGAAACGATACCCGTTCGACACATCTCCAAAATCCCCAACGGTTGTACAGCAGCAATAAATGCATTAATTTTTGATGTTTCGCCAGTTATTTCAACACATAGAGTGTTTGGAGAATAGTCTATGATCTTAGAGCGGAATATATCGACCGCTGATAAGATATCCTGTCTTGTTTCTGGACGATTTCGTAACTTGATCAGCGCTAATTCACGTTTAACACTTTGTTCTTCGTCCATTACTTTTACTTCCATGACGTTGTATAGCTTTTTACATTGTTTAATGATTTGTTTACGTACTGAATCATCCCCATGTGTAACAATCGTAATTCTTGAAAAATTAGGGTCTTCGGTTTCTCCAACAGTCAAGCTATCAATGTTAAACCCTCGTCGAGTAAACATGCTAGAAATACGTGTTAAGACACCTGGTTGGTTGTCGACTAAGATCGATATTACAAATTTTTCCATCATGCGTCCTCCTTTAGAGTAATAATATCTTCAAAAGATCCTCCTGGTGGAAGCATTGGAAGAACAAATTCATCTTTATCTATGTAGCAATCAACTAATACTGGACCCTTTTCTTTAAACGCCTGATCTATGATATCTTTCATTTGAGACACATCGCTGATTCGATACCCTTTGATACCAAAGGCTTCTGCTAATTTTACAAAATCCGTTTTACGTTCAAGAACGGTCTGTGAATAATGTTTATCAAAGAATAAGTTTTGCCATTGTCTTACCATACCAAGAACACCATTGTTCATTAAGATGATCACGATTGGAAGATTTTGCGTTGCCGCTGTAGCAAGCTCATTTAAGTTCATTCCAAAACTTCCATCCCCAGTAAACAATACTGTCCGTTCGTTGGTATACATAGCAGAACCAATAGCAGCCCCAAGACCAAAGCCCATCGTACCTAATCCACCACTGGTAATAAATGTACGCGGTTTTCTGAATACATAATATTGAGCGACCCACATTTTATGCTGACCAACATCGGTTACGATTTTTTTGTCATCACTAGTATGCTTAGAAACTTCCTTAATCAAAG
>CAMJQJ010000060.1 GCA_946408025.1 uncultured Faecalitalea sp. | reverse complement strand
TGCCTCATTTTCATAAAATGTAGTTAAATCTACATAAGTATAATGCTTTAACAAAGTTATAAGAATATCTCGAGAAAAGTTTTGACGATATTTATTCACAAAATTTACGATATAATCATTAGATGCATCTTGAACACTTTTAGCAGCACTATATAAATATGCGTTATGAAGATCAAAATCTGGCTCATCGATAAATGGAAGAAATGTTTCTGGCTTGATCTGCTGCGTAATTAGATAATCTATATCTTCACTATCTAGCTTTTCCAATATAATATCTCTATTTTCCTCAGTAACATACGGATAGCGGGCAAGTGGATCATAGGAACGATTGATCTGATAAAAACAAATACATCCAACACAGAGACAGACCACGATCAATAAAACTCTTAGATTAAGCGTTTTTTTATCCATTCACTGACTCCTTTAATGGAATTATACTCTGCTTATCATCTTCATGCAAACGCTGATACAAACTTAACGCTACATCCTGAGGTAAAACTTCAGATAACTGTTCAACGCTTGCCAAACGTATCTGTTTCATGCTCTTAAAATGTTTTAAAAGTTGTTTTTTACGTTTTTCTCCAATGCCGCTTACTGTATCTAACATAGATTGTGTCATTCCTTTTGATCGAAGTTTTCTATGATAGCTAATGGCAAAGCGGTGTACCTCATCCTGCATCCTTGTTAATAAAAAGAACAGAGGATCTTCTTTATTCAAAGGTATCTCATTTAAATTTTCATCAATCAAAGCCCTTGTACTATGTTTATCATCTTTAACCAAACCAGCTATACGTAAATCTATATCCAGCATTTCCCTTATTTCTTTAGCAGCGTTGATTTGCAAAGCACCACCATCCACCAACAAAAGATCTGGCATTGGTTTATTTTCTTTCAATAAACGAAAATAACGACGGTATATAACTTCTTTCATACTGTCTAAATCCGACACATAACCATCTAATTTATAATGACGGTACTGACTTTTATCTGGTTTACCATTCTCAAAGACAACCAGTCCACTCACATTGTAAGCTCCAGAAATATGCGAGTTATCAAACATTTCAACCGTTTCGATCTTTGTATGAAAGATTCTTGAAAGATGTTGATTTGCCATTTCCAGCTCTTTATCTTTACGAAATACAAGTTGAAATTTTTGGTCATGCGCTTCCTTCGCATTCTTGATGACAAGATCGACCAATTTCTTTTTTTCTCCTCGTTTTGGTATATGTACTCTTGTATCCAAGGCTTCTTCCAAAACCGCAACCGGTGTTCCTTCAGGCACTAGAATTTCAGAGGGAACAATATTCTTTTGATAGTATTGAACGATATAAGATACAAATGCTTCCATCGTAACCTCATAGATAGGTTCGATACTAAGGGTTCTTTCCAACAATTTACCTTTTCGTATAAAGAAACCTTGAAAAGAAATATATCCTTTATCCTCGTACCAGCCAAAAACATCTCGTGAAGCACGATCTTTAAAATCAATTGTCTGCTTTTCAATTACATGTTCAATGGCTTGAATTAAGTCATAAATTTCTTTTGCCCTCTCAAAGCGAAGCTCATTACTCGCCTGCTGCATTTGCTTTGTCAGATCATCTATGATCTCCTTAGCATCCCCATCAAGAAAGCGACGAATGGCTTTGCGATTTTCTTCATTGACCTTATTATCAATTTCTTTAAAACAATATCCTAGACATTGATGCATATGATAATAAAGGCAAGGCTGCTTAGGCATATTCTTACATTTTCGAATCGGAAAGATTTGATTGATCAAGCGAACAATTTCATAAGCTGACTGAGCACTTGGATACGGACCATAATAAGTATCTTTTTTATTTTTAACCTGACGTGAAACACGAACCGTGAAACATGGATCTTTAGAGATTACAATGTATGGATACGATTTATCATCCATAAACATAATGTTAAATGGCGGTGTATGCTTCTTGATCAAATTGATTTCCAATAATAAAGCTTCTTTTTCAGAACCGGTTACGATAAATTCAAAATCTCGAATATGAGAAACCAAACGAGTTGTTTTATTATCGTGAACACCGTGAAAATAAGAACGAACTCTATTTTTTAACACTTTGGCTTTTCCTACATACAAGATCTTCCCTTTTTCATCTTTCATGATGTAGCATCCAGGCTGATCTGGTAAGAGTGCCAATTTATCCTGTAGATGTTGAGAAATCATAGGATCACCTACTTCAACACTACGATCGTAGCACCAAGACCACCTTCTGATGGACCTGCGCTAGTCTTAGATTTTACTTGAGGGTGCTTATCTAAATCACGCCAAACTGCATTTCTTAACTTCCCTGTTCCCATTCCATGAATAACACGAACTTGTTTTACTTTATGCGCAATCGCTTGATCTAGATAATCATCCAATGCTTTCAGACCTTCTTCAACGTGCATACCAATCAAGTTAATTTCCAGAGGAAAACGTTTGAAAACGCGATCCACTGAAGAAGAGGAAACTTTTTTTATTTGAGGACGAGGCATCTTTTTTAAACGCGATAACTTGATCTTCATCTTCATTCCATTGGTTAAAATCGTAGCTTCTTTCTTTCGTATATCCAGGATCTCTCCATGCGAATTTAAATCCACAACTCGTACATAGTCTCCTACCTTTAACTCTTCTCTAGTCTCCGGTTCCTCTTCCTTTTCAGGTCCTAATAAGTTGATTTTATGCATCATTTGAGTCTGTTCATGAATTTTTTGATGTTTTTGTTTGCGCAATTCATCAATGATTTCTTTCGCTTCGGCTCTTTTTTCTTCCAGCATATCATTCAGCTTTTCCTCATACTCACGATCAAAGCGCATCTTTTTCGCATCCAATTCATCTTGCTTTTGAGCTGCTTCCTTTTGAAGTCTATGAGCATCTTGAATCAATTTGTTGAAACGATCTTTTTGTTTTAACACATCATTTTGAAGCTTCTCTAACTTCTCAAGTTCTTTTTCAACATTTTGTTCATTCTCATTTTTAAATTGAACAGCTTTATCTAAGATAGCTGCATTTAAATGATATTGAGCTGCAATATCAAACGCATATGAAGCTCCAGACACACCTGGAACATATCGATAAGTTGGTTTCAGTGTATCCTTATCGAATTCCACGCTGGAAACCAATACATGTTCATTGGCTTTACCAAATGCCTTAACTTGTGAATAATGCGTACTGGTAATGATCGTACAACCTTTGTTGATCAAAAATTCCAAGATTGCTACAGCAAGGCTTGCCCCCTGCAAAGGATCTGTACCATTTCCTACTTCATCCAAAAGTACAAAAGAGCGTTCATCACATTCATTACAGATAGCTGATATTTTTGAAATATGTGAAGAGAATGTAGACAAATTATTTTCAATGGATTGATTATCGCCGATATCAAAATACATAGATGTATAAAAAGGTATGGTTGCTTTGTGACAAAGTACAGGAAAACCACAATGACTCAATGCGACAAATAGTCCAACTGTCTTAAGTGTCACAGTTTTTCCACCCATATTTGGACCTGAGATCATTAAACAATATTCATTTGATTTTAAAGCATAGTTATTGGCAACCACTTTCTTTTCATCGATCAATGGATGTCTGGCATGCTCTAGTAACAAGGCATGATCCCTGGTCTGAATGACAGGAATACACCCATCATAACGATATGCCCATCTGGCCTTAGCTATTTCTGTATCAATTAATGTTATCGTTTCTAAATTAGATGAAATTGCGATTGAATTAGATGCTACTTTTTTAGTCAATTCCTTACAAATTCTTTGTTTTTCTTCTTCAATCTCAGAGATAAGCATTTGAATTCGGTTATTCAATGAAGTAAATTCCTGAGGTTCTACATAGTAAGCCAACCCGCTTTGGCTAGATCCATGAATCATACCACCAAAACTGTATTTATCCTGTGCTTTAACAAGCACGCATAAACGACCTGAAACTGTGGTGGTCATCGTTTCCATCAATTTTGAACTATTCTTTTTAAGAAAAGTTCTAGATTTTGTTTGTAAATCTAATCTAGTATCTATTAGTTCTTTATGTTTATTTTTTAATAATGGTGTTGCATCTATTTTGATGGAACCAGTCATATCAATTTGTTTTTGAATAGATGTTACTAAATCTACACACAGTGTCATGCCTCTAGCATGATCATTCAATAAGGGATATGTTTCATCAAATGCTTTATAAACACTACGACAAGCTACTAAGAAAGTCATGATATCCAATAGTTCTTTTCCATTTAAGATCATGTGCTTTGATGCTTTTGCAACATGTCCAGATATGTCATGACAGCCCGCCATGTTTAAGATCAATCCACTTCTTACAAATTCCAAACCTTCTTTTACAAGGTTTAAATGCTCCATAATTTCCATACGGTCATGGAGCGGAAGTGAATCTTTAATCGCATTTTTCGAGCATGAAAAAGAAGCAAACGATGCAACTTGCTCCAATACGCGATCAAAATCAATAGCTTTATTTAATTCTTCTCGATAATTTTCCACAAACATCACCTACCAAATATATGAAATTAGTTCATCCACAAAAGATAGAACACCACTCTGCACAAATAAACTGCCATTTTCAATAAAAGGCAATCTTAAAAAGACCGTAATAACTCCAAGTATCAATAATACCTTAACAGCACCAAGTACAAGTCCAAGCATGTGATTGATAAACGATAAGGTTTTGATCTTTGATGTTCCTCGCATCAAATAACACAAGATCCAATATACAATACGAAACACAATGATCAAAATAACAAACCAAATGATCGAATTGATCAAAGAAGTACTGATATCGTTAATGATTGATACAGGTGTACTGATTTGATATAAAGGAAATACATCGGCTACAGCACCACATAACATACCTGAAACGATATATGAGGCAACTAAAGAAACAACATCTAATAGTTGTCGCATAAATCCTTTACGATATGCCATAAATAAGAATAAGGCACTCACTACAACGATGATCATGTTATAGATCATAAAATCTTCTACATTTATTACCATGTGTGTATTTTATCACGATTTGAAAAATCACAAAACACATTTATATACTTCCAAGAAATAATCCCTTCCATTTTAAAAATATGTTAAAATGCTTACATGAACACAATCACAAAAATAATGTCCAAAGAGCAAATTGAACAACTAAAAGATCAAATCAATCCATATGTATTAAAAGTTAGCCAACCTGCTTATACATATTACCAAGCAAAACTCGAATCTTGTACAATCACTGCATATACAAGTGGCAAAGTCGTTTTCCAAGGAAAAGATCTTGACTGGTTATCCCAAGAAAGTCCTTCAGAATCAAACAATAAATTTCCTCAAGCTGGAAGTGACGAAGTAGGAACAGGTGATTATTTTGGTCCTGTTGTTGTAAGTGCCGTCATCGTATCTAAAAAAAATGAGGACTCATTACGAAACTTAAAGATTCAGGATTCAAAACAAATCAATGATGAAAAAATACGAGTACTTGCAAAAAAAATTAAATCGATTTGCCCACATACGGTCCTAATCGTATCCAGCTCTAAATACAACAGCGTACACAAGCAGCACAATATGGTTGATATCAAATGTAAACTACACAATCAAGCTTATTTGAATTTGATCAAAAAAGGATACACTTTACCTGAACAAATTATCATCGATCAATTTGTTCAAGAAAAGAGCTACTATCGCTATTTATCCAATGAAAAAGAAGTTGTCAGAAACATTCATTTTGAAACCAAAGCTGAAAACAAGTATCTAGCAGTTGCCTGTGCCAGCGTGTTGGCTAGAAATGCTTTCTTAGAATACTGGGATATGCTTGAGGAAAAATTTGATTTTACTTTTGAAAAAGGAGCAGGAAAAAAAGTTGATCAATGTGGAAAAGAATTCGTCCTCAAATATGGTATGGATAAATTAAATGAAGTTGCCAAGATCCACTTTAAAAACACAGAAAAAATTCTAGATCTTATAAACAGGTGATTTATCATAATAAGTGCAACACTAAAAAAAGTCCATGGACTCTAATGA
>CAMJQJ010000059.1 GCA_946408025.1 uncultured Faecalitalea sp. | reverse complement strand
GATAGATAACGATGGCTGGATCGATGTCTCCACTACGAGTTCCCATCATAATTCCTGATAAAGGTGTAAATCCCATAGATGTTTTAAATGATTTACCATTCTTAACAGCTGTAATGCTGGCACCATTGCCTAAATGGCAAGTGATGATATTCATTTCTTCCACAGGTTTATTCAAGATTTCAGCCAATCGATACGTTAAATACATATGACTTGTTCCGTGCATACCATAACGACGAATTTTATCTTTTGTATAATATTCATATGGAATTGGATAGATGTAGTTTTCTTCAGGCATGCTTTGATGGAAAGCTGTATCAAATACAAAAGTATGAGAGCAATTTGGCAAAGCTTTTTTAAATGAAAAATAACCAGTTAAACCTGCTGGATTGTGTAGTGGAGCTAACTCACTGCATTCTTCAATCTTATCTACAACATCCTGATTAGCTAACACTGATTTTGCGTAATATTCTCCCGCATGAACCATACGATGGCCGATTGCTTTGATATCATCAAGACTATTAACTACCTTGTGCTCAATCAAAGCATTGATCAAATGTTCTACAGCTTGTGCATGATCCTCAATATCCTGTACAGTCTCGAACTTTTCTCCATTCACCTTCATTCCAAAGATTGAATCTTTTAAACCGATTCGTTCAACATTTCCCTGTGCCAAGACTTCTTCTTCTGGCATCTTGAAGACCTGGAACTTCAAAGATGAACTTCCTGCATTAACACTCATTACAATAGACATTTTCTTCTTCCTCCTATAATATCTCCTGTATTTTTTCCAAAAGGATAGAATCATCCTTAACTAATTCAAAAACTTGATTTCGATGTTCGATGTAATGGATACAGTCTTCATATTTCTGTAACGCATTGCATCCTTTATGTACCGCATCCAATACGGCAGCACGAGAAATAGAAAGTTCTTCGCTGATTTCTGCATAGGAGAAGTCTTCCTGAAAATACAATTGAAGGATCTCCTGTTGACGTTTTGTCAGTAAAGAGCCATATATATCATAAAGTTCATTATAATAAACTTTATTCATTTGCATCCATACCTTTCGTGATTCCCATCAAGAAGGCATTGATATCAAAACTTTTTAAATCTTCCGGTTTTTCACCTAAGCCTAAGAAGCGAACTGGTAAATGCAACAAATCTCGAATAGCCAATACTACTCCACCCTTTGCGGTACCATCCATTTTGGTCAGGACGATTCCACTTACATCTGTCGCCTCTAAGAAAATTTTCGCCTGTGAAATACCATTTTGTCCGGTTGTCGCATCAAGAACAAGCCATACTTCATGAGGTCCTCCTTCAATTTCTTTTGAAACGACACGACGCATCTTAGAAAGTTCGTTCATTAAGTTTGTCTTATTTTGTAAACGACCAGCTGTATCACAAATCAAGATGTCAACATTATGTTCCTTGGCATAACGACAGCCATCCACGATCACACTGCTTGGATCTTGATTTGGTTTTCCTTTAATACATGGAACGCCTAATCGATTTGCCCATGTATCAATTTGATCGATAGCGCCAGCCCTAAAAGTATCGGCTGCCACCACAGCCACTGATTTTTGTTGCTGAAGATAATGACGGATCAATTTAGCCGAAGTTGTCGTTTTACCAGATCCATTAACACCAACCATTAATATAACTGTAGGACCATCTTCATTATAATTGATTGGTGCATCCTGTTCTTCATCATAAAAGTCATAAAGAATGCTAATCAAATAATCTTCCATTGAATCATAGTTCTTCAAATCTTTTGCATTGGATTCAAATGCATCTACGATTTTTTGAGCAGTGTGAATACCAACATCGCTTTCCAATAAAATCACCATGATTTCTTCTAATAATTCATCATTGATTCCATGAAAATTATTTGATAGAGCTCTTAATCTATCGCCAAAGCTTTTCTTTGAACGATCAAGTCCACTCAAATATTTATCTTTATCTTCATTCTTAATAAATGCTTCTTTGATTTTCTGAAAGAAAGCCATTATTGTTCTGCCTCCTTGTCTGTATAATGGATTGCATCTTTCAACTGTACACGCAACAGTTTAGATACACCATCTTTTTGCATGGTTACCCCATACAAAGTATCACATTGTTCCATAGTTCCTGGTCTATGTGTTACCACAATAAATTGAGACTGACCACGATAATGTGACAAATACTTTGCAAATCGTTCAACATTAGCTTGATCTAATGCCGCTTCAACCTCATCGAAAATACATAATGGTATCGTTCTTGCCTTTAATATTGCAAACAAGACACTGATGGCAATCAAAGCTTTTTCACCACCTGAGAATGCCTGAATATTTTTAACAAGCTTCCCTGGTGGTTGAACATCAATATCAATACCTGTATTTAAGATATCATCTGGATCCACCATGGAAAGTTTTGCTTTACCTCCACCAAACATGGATTTAAAGATTCCATCCAACTCTGCATTGATTTTATCAAACATATCTTTAAATTGCGTGATCATCGTCTGATCCATTTCGTCAATAGCTGCTAAGATCTGTTCACTGGCTTTTTCCAGATCTACTTTTTGACTTGTCATGAAATCAAAGCGTTCCTTAATTTCTTCATACTCTTTTGGCGCATCAAGGTTTACATTTCCTAATTTATTGATTTCCTGGCGTAAGAATAAAACTCTTTCTTTGGCCTGTTCAATATCAATATCTTCTTTTTGTGATTTCGCATTTTCATAGGTCATCTGATAATCTGTATTTAAACGCATTAAAGCATTTTCTAAATATGTTTGCTGTTGGGTCAGCTTTAATTCATCTTGATGTATTTCACTTTGTAAAGAACTCATTTCACGTCTTGTCAAACGAACCTGATTTTCCATTTCTTCAACTTGATTTCCCTTATTAAAACGTTTTTGACGAAGGGATTGCATATTTGATGTTATTTCATCAATACGTGCATGCATTTTTGACATCAAAACAACAATTTCATCTTCAACAAACTCTTTAGAATCATCTAATTCTACGCCAAGTTGATTTAACTCAGCAGCATAGTCATCATATTTTTGTTTTTTTGTAGCCAATATATTTTCTAATTTAGCTTGTTCAATTTGTAAATGGACACATGTATCCGTTTCGTCATCAAAGCGAGTATTTAACACACGCATTTCTTCTTTTAAAGTATCCACTTTTAGCTTCTGACCATCAACCTGAGACTGAATGGATTCAATTTGAGAACGAATAGTCATTGGAGTTGTCTGATTTTTAATAATACCGCCTGTCATACTACCACCTGTATGAACGATATCACCATCCAAAGTTACGATCTTGATTTGATAATTTAACATCTTAGCAGCTTCATTAGCATTTTCCAATGTATCAATGACTAAAACATTTCCCAATAGGCGATCCCTAAGATTACCATATTTTTCATCACAATCTACTAAATTGCATGCCCAATCAATAAAACCATTACAGTTTGAAGCAATGAGTTGTTGATTATTTGAAGCAAAACGAGGTTTACAAACAGTCAATGGTAAAAATGTAGCACGCCCACTTCGATTTTTCTTAAGAAAGCGAATAGCTTCCCGTGCAGAACTCTCATCTGTTGTTACGATATTATATACACTTCCACCTAAAGCTGCATTGATTGCATTGGCCATATTATTGTGTGCCCTCAACAATTCACTGATAACACCTTCAATTCCAGATAAAGAACGTCTTGCGCTTATAATGGCTCGTACACCAGCTTGATGCTGAAACGGCTGTTTTGAAAGATTTTCCAAGATCTGTTTCTGGTTTAACAACTGTTGATATATATCATTTGCCTGTCTAAACTCATATTCCGCTTTTTGAGTTTTTGATTTTAAATCATTCATGCTCTTGGTATGAAGTTCTAATTCAGCTTTTTGTTTGTCAAAACGAGTTTTACGGTCAAAATACTCAAAGCGAGCTTCCTCCACCAATGTTTTTAACTGCTCTTTTCGTTTGGCATTATCAGCCATGGACATCGCATATTTACGTTTTTCATCCAGTTCAACCTTACGCTTTTCTAACTGATAACTTTCTTCCATGGCTTTTGTATATTCACCTTGAAGTTCATTGATTTGTTTATCTAAAGCATACATCTCTTTTCTTAGATCCATGATATCTAAATCTTGTTTTGATAAAGATGCTTCTTTTGAAGTATAGATTGTTTTGTTTTCGAACAAAGATTTCTGTAACTTTTCAATTTGTGAATTTAAAGATTCGATTTCTTCCGCAAGAACACTAATTTCTATTTTAGAAAGCTCTTCCTTTAATTTAAGAAATTTTTCGGCTTTCTTTGCCTGTCTTGATAAAGGTGTTAATTGTCTTTCTAATTCATCTAATATATCTTGTAAACGATCTAAATTTTCTTTCGTTTGATTTAATTTGTTTAAAGAAATTTTCTTACGCTTTTTATACTTCGATACCCCTGCTGCCTCTTCAAATAATAAACGTCTGTCTTCTGGTTTGGCATCCGCAAAAGAAGAAATATTTCCTTGTGTGATGATACTCAATGAATCTCTTCCTAATCCTGTATCCATCACCAAATCTGTTATATCTTTCAAACGGCATGGTGTCTTATTGATAAAATAACTAGCTTCATTAGTAGAACGTTGTAATTGGCGAGTTATTTCAATTTCCTCAAATGGAGAATCAAATACTTTTGTAGAATTATCAAACACAAGAGTAACTTTCGCCATATTTACAGGTTTACGATATTCACTACCCGAGAAAATAATATCTGACATCGAACTACCCGAACGAAGTGATTTAACACTTTGTTCACCGAGTACCCATCGTATTGCATCATTAACATTACTTTTTCCACATCCGTTAGGTCCAACAATACCAGTAATATCATTTTCAAATTGGATAATCGTTTTATCGGCAAAACTCTTGAATCCTTGAAGTTCAATTCTTTTTAAAAACATGGATTCACCTCATTCTAAACCACTAAACATTATAGCAAGAAACATAATATTTTAGAATATATAGTCAAAAAAATTCATGTTTCAAATAGTTGAAAAAGTTAACAATTAAGCCTATAGTATATCTATGAAAAAGAATAAAAGTATGAAATACACGTATCCATTACGCTTTTCTGAAGAAGTAGGAAACTCAATCAGTCATGGTGTAATGGGGTTATTGTTGTTATTTACATTGCCATATTACTCTATTTACGCATATCTAAAGGATGGTCCTAAATTTGCAATTGGTATTTCCATTTATTTTATCTGTTTGTTCTTTATGTTTATGGTTTCTTGTTTATACCATGCTATGAAACACGAAAGTATGCATAAATATATATTCAGGAAACTAGATCACATAATGATCCTTTTGGCAATAGCAGGCACATACACACCAATTTGCCTAATGTTAATGGATGGAGTTACAGGAATTATAATTCTAATAATAGAATGGATTATGGTTTTCTTTGGAATTCTTTTAAAATCCATTGCGAAAAATAGTCATCCTGTTTTATCAATGGTGATCTATATGGTTATGGGATGGCTTGCGATTTTCGTGATTCCTGTATTGATTCAAAAAAGTTCTCCAATTTTCTTAGGACTGATTATTGCAGGCGGTATTCTTTATACGATTGGTGTATTTTTCTACTCTAAGCCGCAAAAGTATATGTTTCATTTTACTTGGCATATTTTCATCGTTCTTGCATCAATTTGTCACTTAATCGCAATCTTATATTTTATGATTTAATGTATTGAAAATATGGATATCAAATTGACTAGATATCCATCTTTTACTTTATATAAAATTTTCATGAGAACTTGATTTCTACTCATCTAGTACTAGATGAAACGAAATATATAAATATTGAAAATTAATTGTTAATCATCTATTTTCAAATCTTCCATTAATTGTGAGTAAAATTCAAAGGTTTGTTCATCACCTTTCTTATTTACAAGAATATATGAATCTTTTGTCTTGATTGCAATATATTAATATTGATTTCAAAATATGTATACTTCGCAATTAGCAAACAACTCACTATACTCTTCTCCAACAGCAAATTCTCTAGTATCCATATCTATTGAAGATGCTACATTTTCCCTCATAATTTGGCTTCTAGGTATTTTTTATTCGATTTCACCATACCTCTAACTTTTGTGGAATTGGATAATAAGATATTATTTTCAATATATTATATTTCTTCTACTTCATCTAATTTAATTATCTCTTCTAAATTGTACCCTTCTTCTTTAATCACAATTTCATTGTTACCATATTCAATTTGAATCGTTTGCAATGAAGTAAAATAGAATACACAAATAAGTGCAATACCTATGCCTAGTCCAAAAATAATACATGG
>CAMJQJ010000058.1 GCA_946408025.1 uncultured Faecalitalea sp. | reverse complement strand
AAAAAATTTATGTATATTAATGTTGAAATCAAAATCAATCGAAGTTAAAGATATTGGAGTTGATGTTGATGCTATAAAATTTGTTGAAGCAATAAAAGAGTATCAGCCGGATGTATTATGTATGTCTAGTTTGTTAACTACATCAATGCCTTATTTTGAAAATGTAATGCATGCTATTCAAGAAGCTGGGTTGCGCGATCAAATTAAAGTGGCAATTGGAGGAGCTCCAGTTACACAAGAATATGCAGATAAGATTGGTGCAGATATTTATACAGAAGATGCAGTCAGTTTGGCTGATCGGTTAAGTGTGATGTTTTCAAAATGATCAAAGTTAAAAAAGGTGAAACTTTATTTGAAGCAATTCGAAAATACAGGATGAATATTGATACGAGTTGTGGAGGAAAAAAGAAGTGTGGCAAATGTAAGATCAAAACGATCGGATACATAGAACCATGTAATGAGGAAATTTGTTTATTAACTGAAGAAGAAATTAAGAACAATATACGACTTGCGTGTGTACATGGTGCTCTTGATAAAGATATTTGGATCGAAGAGGCAAATTCTTTTGATGATTTTCAAATTTTATCTGATGAAGATACACTTGTCTGTGGCGATGAAGCAGGTTATGTTGCTGGAATGGATATTGGAACTACGACCATTGTGCTCAGTGTTTATAAAATTGATACTGCCAAAAAAGTTGAAGAATTTCGTTTTTTGAATCCGCAAAAGTTTTATGGAGCGGATGTAATATCTCGAATACAGGCATGTAATGAAGCCGGGGTCAAAGAATTACATGATTGTTTAATTAAGAAGGTAAATGAATGTTTATTAAAAATGACTTATAAGATCAAACGTCTTTGTGTTTGTGGAAATGCTGTAATGACTCATATATTCATGAATGAAGATCCATCGAGCATAGGTGTTGCTCCTTATATATGTAAAGTGAATGATTTTCGATCTTATTCAAGTAGTGGTGTGTTTAGTTTGCCATATGATTTTGAAATACAGGTTCTTCCTGCTCTTTCTGCTTATGTTGGCAGTGATATTTTAATGGGAATTTATGCAGTATCTTTAAACGATAAAGAACTGTTGATCGATTTAGGTACAAATGGTGAAATGGTCTTATTTGATCAAGATCAATATATTGTAACGAGTGCAGCGTGTGGTCCAGCTTTTGAAGGTGGTCATATGAAGTGTGGAACGGGTGCAATATCAGGGGCTGTGGATAAAGTATGGTTTGATCGTGAATTAAAATATCATACGATACAAAATAAAGAGGTTACAGGTGTGTGTGGAAATGGCTATATATCCTGGATTGCAACTTTGCTTAATGAGAATATCTTGCAGGAAAATGGCTTTATGGAAAAAGAGTCTTGTTTAAAGGAAGGAATAGTTTTAACAAGAAAAGATGTTCGTGAATTTCAGCTTTCAAAGTCGGCAATCACTTCTGCTTTAGATTGCCTTTTGCAGGATAGAGAGGTTAAACAAGTGTATTTATCTGGAGGTTTTTCTAAAAATATTGAGATTCTTGACTGGATTCGTTTAGGGATATTTTATCGCTCTTGGAAAGAAAAAATATCAATTTCAGGAAATACAGCTTTGAGAGGGATTTGCCAATTTGCAATTTTGCAAGATAAAAACAAGGTGGAGATGATTCAAAGGAAAAGTAAAACGATTTCTTTGATGGAAACCCCTTTGTTTTTTGAACGTTTTGTTGATAATATGTATTTTGTAGAAAGAGAATGACTATGTTTGAAATAGATCATGTAGAACATAAAAGGCATTTTTTGTTAGAGAGCGATCATGCTTTGGTAAAGGATCTTCATTTGGCTGTGGAGATAGGTCAAGTTATCGCAAAAGACAAGATTTCTTATACGATTGAGTTAGAAAAAGAAGATTGCTTGATTGTCTGTATGTATGAGAACTTAGGAATTTTGAAAGTGGATGAAAAGCCAATCTCACCAGATATCAAAACAACATTGATATTATTGGGAAAACATAAGATAGAATTTGTTTTAAATTATGTTGAATTGGAATATTGTTTGATCAAAGGGAAGAAAATGTCTAAAGTTTTAGAAAAAGATTTCTATATCTTAGATTCTATTGCGTATAAAAAAGTTAATTATTTTTTTAGTTCGATTTATTCGAGCTTAACGAAATATAAGACTTGTGATATTTATATGAATAGTTCTAGTGTGTATCGTTTTTATTCAGATGTGATGCATATCGATCTTGATAAAGATAATAACAAATCACTTTTGGTAAAAAGAACCATTGAATATATAGAAAATTCTTTTAAAAAAGATATTAGCTTGGATGACATCTGTTATCATTTGGGTTATAGTAAATATTATGTTTTACATGTTTTTCAAGATGTCATGGGACTTTCGGTTCATGATTTTATAGTTCGAAGAAGACTGACAGAAGTAAAAACTTTGTTGTTGGATGATACGCTTACGATTGAAGAAATAGCACAGAATTGTGGCTTTAAATCGGATATCGCTCTGTATAAGACGTTTAAAAGGGTTTATTCGATAACACCAGGTCAGTTTAAAAGAATGAATACGATGGAAATCGAAGACCATTAAAAGTGAATGAATTATAAGTCTGCCAGGGAATAAAGTAGAAGCTTTAACTGCCCCAGCAACCGTGATGCGGACGATGATCGAGACCACTGTAGAAATATGGGAAGGTGATCAAAGGAAGAAACAAAGTCGGGATACCTGCTTTCTTGTAATGAAAAGTTTTTTCTTCTGGGCTCAAGAAAAAGAATGATTTTTATTCTGCCCAAAAGGCAGAATTTTTTATTAGGAGGTGATGTAATGGATTATTGTGCCTATAGTTTTCTTAAAGAAAAATCAAATCAATGTGATTATGAAATCATGACAGATCGTTTGGCTAGTTTTTTAGGACTGGCAATGCATTATATCAAGCATATCAATCAAGAGGAATTGCTTTTCTTGTGTGAAACGATTTATCATGCAAATGGTTCAATTCGAGGAAAAAATGCAATTGATGATGAACGTTTTGATCGACTAGAAAAAATCTATCAAAAATATGAAAGACCTTTTAAAGAGTTTTATCTTCCAGTTGGATGTATTGGGGCAAGTTATCTTCATGTCTTGCGAAGTGAATGTAAAAATATAGTTCGCTGGATCGTGAAAATCGAAAAAGAAAAACAGGTGGATAAAAAGATTTATGACCTGTTTAATCTTTTGGCAAATCTTTTCTTTTATATGGCACTTTATGAGAATGAAAAAGAAGGATTTAAAGAGAAGGTTTTTACATCTAGATCATATGAGGTCAGTTTATGACGACACGTGATATGGTATTATGCGCAATCCTGGGTGCAATTCAATTTGTTGCGTTTTCTTCGCTTTCTTATGTTATGTATCTTGAGGTCATTACCTTGTGTACATTTGTGATTGCGATGAGTTTTTCGACAAAGCAGGCTGTTATAGGGGCGTTGATCTTTACTTTGGTCAATATGTTTATCAAAGGGGTTAATCCATGGAATGCTTTGTATGTAGTAGTATATCCAAGCTATAGCTTGATCGTGGGAATGAATAAAGAAAGGTTAAAAAAGCGAAAACTATATCCTATTCTTTTATGTGGATTCTTCTCGTTTTTAACGGGACAAATATTACAGTTACCATTTCTTCTGTTCTCAAAACAAGTTACGGTTTTATATTTGATCTTAGGGTTGCAGGTTTCTATTCCGCAAGGAGTGATTAGTGCAATTGAATATGCTTTGATAGGAAATAGACTAGTGATTTTTTTAAACAAGTTACAAAGGAGATATTGAGATGAAAAAAAGAATGTTAGTAATGGGATTATGTGCAGGAATGATGATGGTTGGATGTTCTTCTTCAACACCATCTACAGATGAAAGAAAAGAAATGTCATTGAATGTTGTAGTAAAAGATGAAGTAAATGATAAAGAATTGTTCAATGAAACTTTGACAAAAGAAGGTGAAATTGAAAATCTATATGATTTTTTGGTTCAATGTGATGAATTAGAAGTTGAGTTTGGTGATGGAAGTTATGGAGCTTATATTGATTCAATGATGGGCTTAAAACAAGATTTTGATAAGGGGCCATGGTGGCTGTATTCAAGCGAAAACAATGAAACTTGTCAAGAAGAAGGAATGTGTCCTGCCGTAAAAGATCTTCCGATTGAAGATGGTGACCAGTTTGTTTTCTCATATACAAACGAATGTTAAAAAACTACATCATCACTGATGTAGTTTTTTTATGCCTCAGGTATATAAAATGTTTCCAAAAAATCATGGAAAGCATTTACAATTTACAAAAAACTAAAAACATTTACAATAAAATCAGAAATAAGGAGTACAGATAATGAAAGTAATTGATCGTGATTTAATCTTTGTTGATACGGATTTTAAGACACAAAGAGAGTTGTTCGAATTTTTGGCAAAACAAGTTTCTGAATCAAAAAGAGGTGAAAATCCTGAAAAAATTGTAGAAGGTTTTTATGAAAGAGAAGCTGAGTTTTCGACCGCAATGGGTAATGATATTGCGATTCCTCATTGCAGAAATGAGCATATTTTGCAGGCGACAGTAATTGTTGCGAGAAATAAAACACAGATTGAGTGGACGGATGATGAAAGGGCAAAACTTATCTTTGCGTTATTGGTTCCAGGTTCTAATGAGAATCAGATGCATATTCGTATTTTGGCTCAAGTAGCTCAATTGATCATGGAGGAAGATTTTATAAATTTGGTCAACGAAGCTAAAGATGGCGAAAAAATTTATGAGAGATTATCTGTATTAAATAATTTATAGGAGGGATAATTGATGAATATTGTTGCGGTTTGTGCTTGTCCAACTGGAGTTGCTCATACTTACATGGCTAAAAAAGCATTAGAGCAAGCAGCTGCAAAACTTGGGCATCACATTAAGGTGGAGGCACAAGGAGCCTTAGGTATTGAAAATGAAATTACACAAGAAGAAGTGAATCAAGCCGATATCGTAATTTTGGCAATTGAGGTTGGTATTGCCAAAAGAGAACGTTTTGATGGAAAACCGACTGTAAAAATTCCGGTACAAACAGCGGTTAGAAGTCCTGAGACAATTATTAAGAAAATTGAAGAGAAATTGAAATAAAGATTGGGAATAACGGACATCTATGACGTCTATTTGTCTGTTTTCTATAAAAGGAGAAATGGAAATATGAAAAAAGAACTTAGAAGAATTCAACAGGCATTGATGACAGGTGTCTCTTATATGCTTCCTTTCATCGTATTTGCTGGTATCACAATTGCCGGTACAGGTATTTTAACTAGTTATTTTGGCTCAACGAATGAAATCGTAACTGGACTGAATGGTTTTGCATGGACAGTTATGGGATTTATTCCACCAATTTTTGGCGCTTATGTATCTTATTCTTTAGCGGATAAAGCAGGTATAGCACCAGGTTTCATCGGTGGTTGGCTAGCTGCAAATCCTATCAGTGACAGTACTTCTGCAAGCGGCTTTTTGGGAGGATTGGTTGCAGGTTTGTTAGCAGGTTATTTAGTAAATTATTTAAAGAAATTACCTATTCCTAGCATTATCAATTCTTTAAATTCTACATTGATCATTCCTGTGATCTCAGGTTTAGTAATTTATTTCTTGATGGCTTATCCAGTTGGTTTTGTTGTTGGGGGGCTAAATGATGTGATCATCAATGGGCTGTTAGGTTTAGCAGGAAATCCAAGTACTGCATTCTTGTTGGGCGCAGTTCTAAGTGGTATGTGTGCATTCGATATGGGTGGACCTCTTGGAAAGATTGCCTTAACTTTTGTCTTCGCTATCTGGTCAGATCCAAGTGGTCTTGGATTTATGGCTAATGCGGCAGTATTCCCAGGAATCATGGTTCCAGCAATTTCATGTGGTTTAGCTGCTTTGATAGCACCAAAGAAATTTACGCAATCTGAGCGTGATAGTGCAATTAGCGTAGTTTTGACTGGATTAGTTGGAATTACAGAAGGAACACTTCCTTATGCGTTTAGAGATCCAATTCGCGTTATTGGTTCTAATGTGATTGGTGCAGCAGTTGGTGGTGCTTTGATGATGTCAATGCAAATTTCATGTTCAGGAGTTTCTGGAATCGTCGGAATCCCAACAGCTAATAATCCTTTGATGTTTACTTTATGCATCGTAATTGGTGTTGTAATTTCTACTTTACTTCAAGTTCTTGTCAAAAAAGAAGCTGTAGAAGTTACAAAAGAAGAAGATGTAGATTTTGAAATAGAGTTCTAGAAAATCAAGTTTAGATAGAAAGAGGTCGTATGAAAAAATTCTTTATTGTTCCACATTCGCATCTTGATCGTGAATGGTATCGCACATTTCAAGAAAATCGTATAAAGTTAACTCGATTTATGGATGATTTACTAGACACATTAGATCAAGATCC
>CAMJQJ010000057.1 GCA_946408025.1 uncultured Faecalitalea sp. | reverse complement strand
TGAAGGTGTATAAACGGCTCTGATTAATGGATTGGGTGGCTCTAAATAATGGAATAGGTGGCTCTCAGTGCTGGACGGTGTGGCTCTGAATGCGTGGAATACTCAATATGTTTTTTACAGAAATCGAAAAATAAACAATTAATAATGAATATTGTCAATATGAGAAACAAAAATTTAGTATGATTATGACAACTGAATAAATCAATTAAAAGTATAATCAAATCCATTATTAAAAATAATATTGTATATCTATTTAGTCTTTTCGATAAATTTTCGAATCTCATCTTTAGAACATCCTCCTATAATCTGATTTAGTATTTCATTTTAAATATGGATTCTTTTGTATATATTGGAATAACATGCATGTACAGTAACAAGTAAGCAAAATAACTAATTACTATTTTCATATATTTTGTTCTTTTCAAGGATAGCGCTATCTCTAATTCAAATATAATATAGAATTTAGAAAAATACAATCGTTATTTTTATAAAGAGTGTTAAAATGAATAAATGATATTATTTATGAAAGTCTTTGTGTAAATACATACGAGTTGCTATAATGAATTTAGACGGAGGAACTTACATGAAATACATTCAATTTACTAAAAAAGAAAATGAGATCATGGATATTTTATGGAAGCATGATATTGCAATGTCTGCAAATGATATTAAATTAGCTTCCAAAAATTTGAGTATCAATACGATTCAGCAAACGTTACAAAAATTATTGGAGATCAAATATATCAAGGTTGCAGGAATCGGACAGAACAAGAAGGCAATCACAAGATTATATAGACCAGTTATATCCGAAGCAGAATATGTGAATTCATTTATTGGTGAAGATACACGAGCAAAAATTTCAGCTTATTTTGTTGAGCACACAGATGATTTAGAGATGATTGAACAATTAAAGAATTTGATTCAAGAAAAAGAGAAAGAGTTAAAATAATGCGATTTTCTGCATCATCTCTTTTCATTACTTTGTGTATCAGTTTTTTGTTGATTCTTCTGTTAGACATTTTACTTTCATATAAAAAAAGTTATAAATTATTTCGGACAGATTTTATAACAGTACTAATCGTTGTTGTCGTAGTAAGAATGTTTGTGCCACTTGAATTCAAATTTACTAAAACCATTATAGTGCCCACAATCATGAATCCAATCATTGTACTGTTGCAATATAAAATTTATGCAAATGTGCAAGTATATCAATTCTTATTATTAGTTTGGGTATTAGGTATTATATGGAACCTGATTAAATGGATTCGCGCAATTCAAATTACCAAAGACATGTACAAACGTATTGAAAATCATTCAGAACATTATCATATAAGCGATTTTATTGATAATTATCAAGAAGAAAATTATGTGGTGTTAAGAACGAACTATGTTTCTACCCCTATGGTCATGGGCTTTAATAAAACTATATTGATACCAGACGTATACCTTTCACAAGAAAATTTAAAAAATATATTGCTTCATGAAACATGGCACATTAAAAACCATGATGTGTGCACTAAACAGATTATCAATCTGTTAGTCATCATGTATTGGTGGTTTATTCCAGTATATAGATTAAGAGATAAAATTGATTTATTTTTGGAAATGCGTGTAGACTATCAAACAACAAGTCCATTTTCTAAAGAGGAAGTAATGAAATATATGTATACACTTATAGAAATCCAAAAAAACATTCAAAGTAAAAATGAATTCAAGGGACAATCTACACATTTTATGATTCAAGATAATGTACATGTATTAGAATATCGTATAAATTATTTAATGGATGGAATGTATCGAAAAAAAACGAGCAAAATTCTAATGATCGCCGTATTAGCTCTTCCATTACTTACAAACAGCATTATTTTGGAGTCTGCATTTGAACCTCCAAACAATGAAGATATGTATGATCAATCAGATATAGATAAGGGATATATTATTAAACATAAAGATGGAACATATGAATTAGTATTAGACAAAATACGTGTTAAAATATCAAATCCAAAAATTGAATGTTTTAAAGATGTTCCGATTGTAGCGGAGTAAATTATTTATGAAAAAATAATGATTATGTTAGTGTTGATCGCATCTATGAACATAATAACACCTGTTTTAGCAAATGAAACTGAAGTCACTACAGATATTTCCATACAAAGAGAAACTAGTCTGTTAATTCAAAGATAAAAACGGAAGATTGTATAAAAGATTATGGAATCAAACATTGAATAAATGGGTTGGAGACCATTGGATTCCTTATTAATAAATTTAAAATAGTCTTTTAATATCTTTGTATAGGTGGGAATTGACATAAGTTTACTGCTTATGTATATATTCAAATTGGTATCCCTCTCCGTCTTTAAACAACGGAGTCTTGGATACCTTTTTATTTTTTAATCATATGCATTCAATTTATAACTTTCTTTGAAAGGTAAATCCATCAGATAATCACAATCCAACTCATACTAAATCAAATGCAAAATTTTATCAAAAAAATTAAAAAAACGATGAAAAACATAGGATTTTACGCATTTTCTTGAATTATTGCACCTTTATATAAAGTAGAAGTAACAACATAATCCACTCTAAACAAAATTGCTTTTCAATTCCGGCTAAGACCACCATTTGTCAAAGATTGCGCCTAGCATTTGCCAGGTGCTTTTTTTATATATTATTTGTAACTATATATTGCTCAACATCTTTAATACAAATATTATTTAATTGATATTTTGGCTTTGTTGTTTCAGAATATTTACCAACTGAATCTAACATAACTAACACATTCGTATACGGCAATTTTAATAACATAGGATCTAAACCCGTTCCAAATCCGGCGCTCTCTTTACCTATTACTGTCGCAAATCCAGTGGACTTGGAAAATCTGGCAAATGAATCGGCTGCAGAAAAAGTTTTATCACCCATAATCAAATAAACTTTTTTAAAATCAAACAATTTCTCTGATTGAATATCTATGCAATCTATATATGAAAACTTAGATTCATTTCCTTGAACACCTATGTCATACGATTCCACATATTTTTTCGATGCCTTTCCATGACCTGTTATTTTAGATTTATATCTATAATCTGCTCCACTTAAATAAGACACTAACTTTTTCCATACAATATCCGATCCACCTTCATTATCTGAAATATCGATTATTATTTTATCCCCATGAAAGTCTTGAAGCTCTTCGTTTATTTGAGCCAATGAATTTAACATACTTATATCAAAAGAATGAAACTCAATCACAAAGAATTCTCCGTCTTTATAGCAATCAACACCTCTATCATTTTCTTCATGCAAATAAGAAGTGTCTTTTCCTAGTTTGGAATACGAATCAAACACCTCTTTATCCATTAGTTTCTTATAATTCCAATTATTCTTACTGATTCTTTTGTCTTGAATTAAATTCTTATACACTTGATGTATTCTATGATATGAATCCACATCTACAATATTGAAATGGCTTTTTGTCTCATAATTGAAATAAAATTCAATTAAGTCATTTAAAAATTCACGATCATTTTTACACTTCATTATCTTATTTAAATATATTTGTTTTGTATCTAAAGTCGGAATAGTATTTAACCTAAAAGAATTTGTTTCAACCACACGTATAAAATATAAATAATCTTAAACATATCCTATTGATTTCCTATTTATATAAAAAATCCCACTCAAAAATACAAATACAATCATAAAACATATAATAAATTTATTTCGCCATTTTCTCATATTCATTCTGCCTTTTATAAATCTCAATGCGCATGCTCAAGTAATTCATAATACATTTGTTTTGTCTTCTTTTTCGTATCCAAATTAAACACATAAGACTTGGATGCACCTTTTTCATTAAGAACAATATAACTTTTATTATTTGCATTGATATACACTTTACCCTTATATATGTATTTTAAAGTTTTTTCACCTTTTTTTATATTTACATTGGCATCTCCAGAATAATAATCATCATTACCCCATCGATAGCCATTAGCTACAATCTCAAACTTTACATTATCATAAAACTGAACATCTTCTATATTATTAAGCGAAATAACTTCATTCTTTTTAAACTCTATATAATTTTCACCCAATTTAGCGTCCACTTTAGGATTATCTTTGATACTTGTATATGTAGTATAAATACCAAATACAACAATAACCATGATACAAAAAATTATTTTTACTTTCTTATTCTCTTTTAGTTTAGGAATAAATTGAATTGGAAGTGCAACAAGACAAGCAATCAAAAGAAGAATGAGTTCACCATAAAACTGATTATTCATAATCATTTAACCTTTCAACACTATTTGTTTAAGCTAATAATAACATAAATGCCATTTTAGGGTATCAAAATTCTTTTTTTTGTTTTTTAGTACCTTTTAAATTCATTTTTTTATACATAAATTTATTGTTACTTAACCACGCATATTGCGTGATTTAATTATTCTATTTCTTATAATTTAAATAAACCGCATATACGATAATCACAACTGCCTGAACAATATATGTGATAAAAGTAATGCTACACACAAAACTTATGATTAAATCCTCTATAGCTGTTACAGCCAATATAATACCAATAGGGTGTTCATTCTTCTCTTTTAACAGTTTAATACCCCATCCAAACACTCCAAAATCAATGATTGAAAAAATTAAATCTACTTTATTATTCGAAAGTGCTATTGATACTGCTGATGTATTCATTAGAGGAATAACCATTGAACAAAGAAATAAAACTAAATAATGAGTGTATCTATTTGTATCATTCATACGCATCACTTTCTATTTTCCTGGTAAACATACAACTATGGATATCCGTCTTTATATCTTTACGAAATCTCTTAGGTTTAAATACACTTCAGCTCTTGTTGCTTGTGGATAAGGTAGTACAAATAGAATTCCAATTCCACAACAAATTAAACCTAGAATGATCCATCCGATAAATGATAGGTCTAAAACAAAAAGATCCGCCTTTTGTCCAGTTGTCATTTGTTTGGACAAAGAGAAGGCTTCATCCGCCGAAAGATTTGGATTTTCTGCCAATAGATATGGAATCATAGAATATTCGTAAGCTTTAATAATTCCAGGTACTATAAATAAGAATAGCCATAGTAGTGTTTTTAAATCCATCAAAAACATAATTTTTACCACATTTAAATAGTTACCTTTAAAACCACTAAAGATTTCACCAAGTTCAGGATTTTCATCATGGTTCTTAATAAAATATCCATTGTTTCCAACTACAATAACATTACCAATAAAGATTGTATAAAGTATCCCAAGAATACTGGCGACAGAAATAAAGGAATAAAATATATATTGGAAATTAGAGGAATAAAATATAGGTGAAGTATCGTAAGATATGTTGTTTGATGCAAAGTCTTGTACTCTTTCAATAATCGTTGTTTTTTCACCCGTCAAGGTTGATGCAATCAACGTAACCACAAACATTTTCCAATAGTTTCGTTTCATGATTTGTTTGGCTTGTTCTTTAACTTGTTGTCGGTTCCACATATTATTTCACCTTACTTTCTTTATACTTAATATCGATTCTTCAATTTTTTTGTTACACCCTATGCCTCGAATGCAACAATTTTAAGATTGCAATCTTTTTTCCAATTCTTTCAATATAGCATTGGCTTCTTTGACATCCTTTAAATACTTATCACTATTAAATAACACTTTTTCCTTGGAAACATATATTGGTAACACACTATTATCTTTTAGAACAACTTTTATACCAACATACATCATTGGTTCTACTGCACCCGCCATAAATGTAGCTCCACCTAAAATTGTATGTGTAAATGGTTTTGTTTTACCTTTGAAATTAGCATCTTCGTTTTGAATAGAACACTTTTGAATCTCATCATATAAACAGCTTGCACCACCCATTATTTCTAATCTATTTTCTTCATCGTGAAATTTTACACACATCCTTAATCACCCCTTCTATTTTCTTTGCGATCTTACGATCTTGTATGTACTGATCTGTATTGACCATTGTCTTTTCTTTTGACACATAAATAGCTAATACAGTTTCATTCTTTAAAACAATCTTTACTCCAACATACAAATATGGATTCTGAAATAAGCCAGATGGTAATGGTCCACCTGGAAGTACAGCTGTAAATGGAATTCCTTTTCCCTTATATTTTGCCTTTTCATTTAAAACAGATACTCTTGTCACATCATCATAAGAGTATTTTCCTTGTGTTCCATTAAGAATCTCAAATTGTTTACAAGAATCATCAAATTTAACATAATCATTTAAATCCATAATTTTTTCCGCCTCACTATTTTGTAATTCATAAAATAGTTATTATACTTCTTCCATATACTTTGCCTTAAACGCAATACAACTTCTCTCTTTTCCAAACAATCCTTTGGATTCCACACGCCCAAGACCATATGCCCAGAATGTAACAGTTTGACCTTCTTTATAATCAAATTCTTTATTGAAATCAAGCACACAAACATAAGACTTATCATCAAAAATATTTATCATATATCCTCTAAAATCTTTATCATCTACGCGAGCAATGATTTTTCCTGTATATGTCAATTTCTTTCCATACCACTTAGAATGTGTAACCTCCAAATCCGATTGATTCGGTGATTGTGACTCTGCCTTAAAGGATGCTTCATCCACTTCACTGCACTCCACTGAAATCGTACTTTCTAATCCCCGATATTCAACTGTAACCTCTGAAGTCTTTCCAGCTTCTAATGTGACAGGCTCTTTGACAGTCCATCCTTGTGTAATGAATTCTTTTGTACCATCCTCATAATAGGCCCATATACCAATCTTCGACTTATTATCAATTGTTTCATTCGCTTCTGCAAGACCAGTATATAAGGCTGTCATATTCTCTAGCTTTTCCTGACTAGCCTCTACTTTTTCATTATTTGGTGTTATATTCGAACATCCACAAACCAAGAATACACTTAGCAATGCCACTGCATACTTCTTCATAGGTCCACATCCTCTTCTATATTATTTTGTAGTCTTGGAAGCTTATTATCTATAATCTTACTTTGCATCTGGATATGTGTCTTCAAATCTATCGGCATATCGATTGTGCTTTTTATACTTGAAGAACATACCAACCAAGAAAACAACAGCTACTACACCTAATGCATAAACTAACCAATCTAATGTCATCTTGCTATGTCCTCCTTTTCTAATTTCATATTAGCATGTCTAAAATCGTTTTCATACAGTTTTTATTCATTTTCAACCAAACGTATCATTTGTTGTTTTCCTACGTGAAATACATGAATCAATGAATCGTTCAATACTAAATCTCTATTCAAAAAGGACTGTTACACATGCTGCAACAGCCCATCTTTCATATTAGATTCAATCCAATATGATTATATCCACAATTCCAAAAGAATATAGATTACAACTCCAACTACAATACCAATCCCAATCTTCTTCTTATCATTCTTTGCGTAGATCGAATTAAAGATTTCAAATGATAAAAATCCAAGCAGAAAAAATAAATTCTTCGTAAAATAGTAAATCAAGAAACACACCACAAATAAGCCTATACAAATCATTCCTTTAGAATATTCCACCATGGATTTATGTCCTTGATTTAATGATTTATTATCCTTATTCAATTTATCAATAATGTTTTTCTGTTTATCATTCATAATCATTACCTATACTTTCTTCGTAGCCAAATATAGAAAGCGAGTGCACAAATCACGATTATACCCGCAAGTCCATATTGTACTATTGCCTGTTTATCACCTAATACTCTTCCTAGAAATTGTGCAATTCCATAACTACACAATAAACATAGAGCTACACACTTCATCCAAAAAGTAGATTCCTTCTTTTCT
>CAMJQJ010000056.1 GCA_946408025.1 uncultured Faecalitalea sp. | reverse complement strand
TGATGCGTGGAGAAGTTTTTGATATAGAAGGGAAACGATTCTTTACTTTTGGTGGTGCCAGTAGTCATGATGCACAATATCGTACAGAACATCAAACTTGGTGGAAAGATGAATTACCAACAACTGCAGAAGTTGAGCATGCATATCAAACACTGGAAAAGCATAACTGGAAAGTAGATTATGTTTTGACACACGATATTTATCGTTCTCATCCTTTTGGAAACAAGTATACATGTGATATATCTTTGTATGGGGATGATTATCATGATGTACCTGATTTTTTAGAAAACATTAAAAACAAACTGGATTATACTTACTGGTTCAATGGTCATTATCATACAGATGAAGTTCATTTTACACAGAACAAACCTTGTATAACATTGTTTGATCGAATTATAAATATTGATAAGGTAGAAGATTTTATAAGGGAAAAGGCAGGGTCTTGATTGATCCTGCCCTTAATATATAAAAAAGTCGTGAACTTCACGACTTATTAAATGATACCCTCTAGATTTTCATCAATTGTTTTCTTTAATGTATCAAATGAGTTATTGAATTTAGCTTGATCACTTTCATTTAAAGGTAGGCAAACAACTTTTTCGATACCGTTTGAACCAACGACACTTGGTGTACCAATGAAGTAACCTTCACGTCCATATTCACCATTCTGGTATGCAGATACAGGCAAGATAGCACGTTCATTGTTCAATACACAAGTTACGATTCTTCTTAATGCCAAACCGATACCATAGTATGTAGCTTTTTTCTTTTCAATAATATGATAAGCTTTATCACGTACACTTACATAAATATCTTGAAGTTCAGCTAATGAAATATCTTCTTCATCCAAGTATTCTAAAAGATGCTTACATCCGATATAGCAATGGATCCAAGGTACAAAGCTTGAATCTCCGTGTTCACCCATGATATAAGCGTGGATGTTTGTAGAAGCGAAGCCAAGTCTTTCAGATAAGGCGAAGCGTAAACGAGCTGAATCTAATACTGTACCAGATCCAATAACATGATTTTTAGGTAGTCCACTTGCTTTCCATGCGACATAAGTCATGATATCAACAGGGTTGTTGGCAACGATCAAGATACCATTGAAGTTATTATTTTTTAAAGATTCGCATACGTTCTTTGTGATGCTAGCATTGATCTTAACCAATTCAAGACGAGATTGTCCTGGTTTTTGAGCAGCACCTGCTGTTAAAACGACGATATTTGTATCATGTGAATCAGCTTCATAAGAACCAGCAGAAATTTTCATTTTACCTTGTGCATATAATAGCCCATCACTTAGGTCCATTTGTTCTCCTTCAGCTTTGTCTGTATTGACATCAACTAAGACTAATTCATCGATTCCTTTTTCGTTCAGTAATGAGTAAGCAAAACTCATACCGACAAATCCGGTTCCTACCAGCATTACTTTACGTTTTGAAATTTTTTCTTGTTGCATAATTATATATATCCTCCTAACGTATTGAATTTAATTATATTATAGCGATTTCATTGTATTTTCACAACAAAAACGATTGGATAAATAGAATTAATTTAGTGAAACTTAAATAATATACTTTTCATATAATACGATTAAATGAAGAAAAATAACGTAATATGCGCAAAAAAAAACAGCAAAACGAATCCGTTTTACTGTTGTTGGGTCTGTGATTGAAGCGTGATATTTACTTCCTGTTGCTGACCATCACGTTCAATGACCATTGTTACAGTATCACCAATCTTGTGTTCATTTAAGATAGCTTTTACTTCACTTGAAGAAGTGATATCCTGTCCATCAAATTTAACGATACGATCATTTACTTGAAGTCCTGCTTGATCAGCAGCTCCACCCTCAACTACTTGAACAATATAGCATCCAGCTTTCATATTTCCTTGAGAATAATAACTTTGTCCTGAGTAATCATATAAGCTTACATTAAGTGCTGGTCTAGAAGTAACAGAACCGTTTTCAATTAATTCATTGATGATATCGATAGCTCCATTAATTGGAATAGCAAATCCAAGACCTTCAATACCAGTTGAACTTTCTTTGGCATTTACGATACCAATCAAGTTACCAGAAGCATCAAACAAGCCTCCTCCAGAGTTACCTGGGTTGATAGCGGCATCGGTTTGCAACAATGTCATTGTGGTATCATCAATAGTGATTTGTCGATCTAATGCAGAAATGATTCCCGTTGTAACAGTTCCACCTAATTCACCTAATGGATTACCAATCGCAATGGCTGCATCACCGACTTCAAGGGAATCGCTGTCACCAAATGTAGCAGGGGACAAGCCGGTAGCATCAATTTTTAAGACCGCTAAATCGGTTTGTGAATCAGAACCAATTACTTCTGCATTATATTCCTGTCCATCTGTAGTACGAACCGTGATTGCTGTTGCATTTTCAATAACGTGATGGTTGGTAATGATATAACCATCTTCACTCATGATCACACCAGATCCAGCGCCTTCTGTGATGTATTGTTGTTGTAACAGCCCTCCGCTGGAAGCAACTCCCTGTGTAGTTATTTCTACAACGCTAGGTCCACATTTTGCAGCTATGTCGCTCACATCGTTGATAGTGGCTGTAGAAGAGTTTCCGGATTGTTGATTAATCGTTACTCCAGAAGATCCTGTTATATTGTTGGCAAGCATGGCTCCACCAAAACCACAGGCACCGGCGGCTACAATGCAAGCTGCAGCGCCAGCTATATATTTAGAATTGATAGAGCTCTTTTTCTTTTGGAACTCTGGTGGTGTTTGAGAATTTTGATTCATAAAATACTCCTCCTTGTTTAATACAACGATAGTATACGCTAAAAATATGGATTTTTCTTTTCAGATACGTGTGAAATTTTGTTTTTTTTATTAAAAATTCGGTAAAAAAATGGTCTAAATGTAGTTATAAAACGTAAAAAAGTGCTATAATGTGCCTGTTAACAGAAGGAGGTATTTGTTCTATGCCTGTTAAGAAAACAACACAAGTGACAAAAGAAGATAAAACTGTGAAAGCTCCTGCGAAGAAGGTAGCTACCAAAACAACTACAGTTAAGAAGACTGCAGTTAAAAAGAAGGAGACATCTGTTGAAAAAGAAACAAAAACGGTTAAACAAACACCAACTGCGAAAACAACAAAAACAAGCAAAAAAACTGCAGCAGCAAACAAAGAAGTTAAAGCGCCTGCAAAGAAAACAGTTTCTAAAAAGACTTCTGAAGTGGTATCTAAAAAAGTAGAACCAAAGAAAGAAACACCTAAAAAAGAAACATCTAAAAAAGAAGCGCCTAAAAAAGAGATACCAAAGAAAGAAATACCTAAAAAAGAAGCACCAAAAAAAGAAACAGTTAAAAAAGCGGCTCCAAAGAAAACTTCAAAGGCTGTAAAACTTGCTCAATATAACAATTTTGCAATCGATACATGTATTGATATGGCAAAAGCTATGGGAGTTGACATGGACTATGATCAATATGCAAATATGTTATTGGAAATTGTTGATCTAAAGACCATTGCCAAGAATATTATTGATAAATACGAATTAAAGACGAAAAAGTTTAGCTTTGATGAAGATGGATATGATGTTGATCTAATCGAAGTATTGGTATCAAAAATTGCCGATACAGTAGACATCAAGGCACAGGATTTCATTGAATTAGGTGGTATTGCCAAGGAATGTTTGGCTTATGAACTATCAGATGATGCCAGTGCAAATAATGATGAATATCATAAAGAATTTGATCTAGTTAAGAAGATCTTGATGATTGCTCAAAGAAAAGATCTTCATACAATGGAAGAATTAGCTTCATTGTTGAAGATGGATATGACAGATACTATTCTGCACTACATGGATGTTGCGTATAATGTATTAAAGAATTGGCAATATGATGATGTGAAGTATTATGAAAGCTTTATTTATGCTGTGTTATCTCACTTTACAGATTTACACGATAAATACGCAAATCGTGCAATGATGGATGTAGCAGATCTTTATATTGGACATGGAGATTATGGTTTGGGAGACGCTAACTATGGATACATCATTCGCGAAAATCAGATTAAAGACTATATCTATTATCGCTATGCCAATGTGTATGTAGATATTGACCGTGAAAAAGCTCGATCAATTGCTCAGTCTGCGTTACAGTATGTTGATTCTCGTTATACATACTATCCAAATATTATGAGCATTTTGGAAGACTAAGTCTTCCTTTTTTTTATATATCTTGATGAATGGTAGTTTTTATCTTGATTTTTATAAAATGATTGGTATTATATTTCTTGCGAATGTTATTGAGGAGGTAATTATGGCATCTCAAACAAAAATACCTGAATGGGTTTTTCAATGCTTAGACCAATATGGAAACTGTGCATGTGGCCGTGCAATTACTAAAAAGTTCGGTAAAGATAAGTTATTAGCAGCACTTGAAAAAATGGGATATCCTTGTGATCTTGAAATTTTAAGCGATCAAAAAGATAAAAGCGCTTATCCAAAAGAAGGAACATATATCCTAGTTTCAAAAAATCGTCAGGAATTGATCGTAGAGGATGAATAAGAGGTATCTGAAAAGATACTTTTTTTCTTAAGGAAAGATTATAATGAAGAAAATAATAATTAGTATTTTAACAGCTGTTTCAATGACTTTTTGTCTAAGTGGATGTTCATCTGTAGAACTAACGACTTCGGTTCAGTCGGTTTCTGTTGAAGATATTCCAGCTTATACAAATAGTCCATATGCAGTCATTAATGAGAATGTACCGGATTTTGACTTATCGAAAGAGCAGGAGAGTTATCAGATATATAGCGAGCTGGATGATTTAGGTCGAACGTTGGGTGCAGAAGCTTGTTTAAGTAAAGATATGATGCCAACTGAAGAAAGAGATAGTATTTCTTCGATTCATCCTTCTGGATGGCATTCTATTCAAGATGATAGCATCCCGAGTGGTTCTTTATACAACCGGTGTCATTTGATAGCTTATCAGTTAACAGGGGTAAATGATGTAAGAAATTTGATTACTGGAACGAGATATTTAAATGCAGAAGGTATGCTGCCTTTTGAAGAGATGATAGCCGATTATATTCGAGAAACAGACAATCATGTATTATATCGGGTTACACCTTATTATGAAGGTGATAATCTTTTAGCAAGTGGAGTTTTTATGGAAGCCTACTCCCTTGAAGATAAAGGGGAGGGAATTTGTTTCCATGTATATTGTTATAATGTAATGCCATCGGTTGAAATTGACTATAAAACAGGTGATGCTGTCATAGAAAACTCAAGTATAGATAAGCAGATACAAAAAGATTATATCTTAAATATTAAAAGTAAGAAAATTCATCTTCCTGAATGCAACGGAGTGCAGACCATGAGTGAGAAAAATAAAAAAGAAGTTCATACGAGCATTGATGAACTTCAACAGGAAGGATATTCGATTTGTAGCAACTGTATTCATTAAATCTTTTTAATGATTTCTTGAACGAATTCCTGTGTCGTACTATGTCCTTTTAGATCTGGAGTCAGTACTTTTTTCTCGAGGAATACTTCGTTTAAAGCATTTCGGATATTTTGTGCGACGTTTATTTGGCCAAGATCATCTAACATCATGCATGCTGATAACAACAGTGCACTTGGATTTGCGATACCTTTACCTGCGATATCTGGAGCACTGCCATGAACGGCTTCATACATCGCATATTCATCCCCTTTATTACAACTTGGCAATAACCCTAATCCACCAATCAAACCACTGGTTAGATCGGAGATGATGTCTCCATATAGATTTGGCATAACCATGACATCAAACTGCCAGGGATTCATGACCAACTGCATGCATGTGTTATCAACAATTAAGGAGTTAGCTTGAATCTGTGGATATTCTTTTGCGATATTTTCAAAAATCTCCAGAAATAAACCATCGGTTTTCTTGAGGATGTTTGCCTTATGAACACATGTTAGTTTTTTTCGATTATGTTTTATACAATATTCAAAAGCCGCTTTGATGATTCGAGAGCTGGCTTTTTTTGTGATGATCTTATAGGCGATTATGGTATTGTCATCGATAATTTCTTCTTTTCCTACATATAGATCTTCTGTATTTTCGCGAAAGGTAACGATATCAAGATCTTTAAAATATGTATCTAATGCAGGATTGGATTTAGCAGGACGTATATTAGCCCATAAATCGTATTTAGTTCTTAAAGTCACGTTTAAGGAACGAAACCCTTTTCCGATTGGTGTTGTGATAGGAGATTTTAATAAAATTTTATTCTTTTGAAAGGAATCAAAAGCTTGTTGAGGAATGTATTCCTGGCATTTGTTAAAGACAGCTTCACCAACATCGAATATTTCATAGTTAAGGTTTGCTTTGGCATGATTCAAAATTTCAATTACGGCATCTGTAATTTCAGGACCGATCCCATCTCCTCTAAATACTGTGATTGTTTTCATTATTATCATCCTCCAATTTCTTAAGCGAACCAACATAAACATTAGCTGGTCGTATCAGTTTTCGATTCGATTGACGATTTTCTAGATGATGTGCGATCCATCCAGCTGTACGACTGATACAAAATAATGGTGTAAATAGAGATTCACTGATGCCTAAAATAGAATAGGCAAACCCACTGTAGAAATCCACATTGGCGCAGGCAGTCACACCTTTTTCATTTTTCATAACTTCGATAGCGGCATTTTCAAAGGCTTCCAGGGCATAGAAAGTATCCAACTGCCCCTTTTCTTTGGCAAGTTTTTTACATTCTGCTTTGATGCATTGACATCGAGGATCACTGATCGTATAAATCGCATGACCAATTCCATAGATCAAGCCACTTTTATCAAAGAAGTTTTTGTTCAGCAATTGGCGGGCAATGTTTTTCATTAGTTCAATATCCTTTGACTGTTTGGTTATTTTAAGGATTTCTTTCATCTGTTGGTAAACTTTTGCGCTGGCACCGCCATGTCTTGGACCTTTTAAAGAGCCGATTGCAGCGCTTATACATGAATAAATATCAGTTCCAGTGCTGGAAATAACGACATTGGCAAACGTAGAATTATTACCCCCACCATGATCAGCGTGCAGCACCAAAAGTGTGTCCATAACACGAGCTTCCTGATAACTATATATATTGGATCCACGAGCCATTACAAGGATGTTTTCCGCAAGACTCTTATCGGGCAACGGGTATTCACAGATTTGTTGTCCAGTAAAAAAAGAAAATGTAATTAAAGGAATTTGTGCCAAGATGGTGAGCCCTTTAAGCATTCTTTCTTCTAAGGTGTCTGAATCTGGATTTGGATCTTGTCCATATAGTTTTAAGACTTCGATCTGAACACCGTTTAAAATGCTAGTGGTTTGATATTTAGGATCAATGTTACAAATATTTCGCTTTTTAAGTAGTTCCTGCGTAAATAAAGATAATTCTTCTGCATTAGGAAGTCTTCCATAGATTAATAAAAAAGCAGTTCTTTCATAGTTGCCTAATTGGGTAAAGTTAGAATTGTTGATCAAATCTTGAACAGAATAACCGCGATAGATTAGTTTTCCATCGATATTTATTTTTTTCCCATGTATGTATTGATAACCAACGACATCACAGATCTTAGTCAATCCAACTTTGACTCCAGTTCCATTATCATTTCTTAATCCCGCTTTTACTCGATACCTAGGGTATAAAGAAGCATCAATATAATTCTCTTTTTCACTTTCCATATATAAAGTTTTCAAAGTTTTCATAGCATTACCTTTCATTTTATTTCATTATTATATCACAAACTTTCAAATTGTTACATTTTTTGCTATAATAATTTTCATTAGGAGGGATACTCATGAATTTAACACAAAAAATTATCAACGAACATTTAATCAAAGGAACTTTAGAACCAGGC
>CAMJQJ010000055.1 GCA_946408025.1 uncultured Faecalitalea sp. | reverse complement strand
ATGTAACACCAATTCCACATAACGGATGTCGTCCACCAAAACGACCTCGTGGATAAGAGAAAATAATAAGGAGGTGTCCCAATGACAGACTATGCCATTAAAACAATAGAAGAAACAAACACAAATGGAAAATTCCTTTTTGAACCATTATCACCACGTTTTGGTACAACAATGGGAAATGCATTGCGTCGTGTGTTATTATCATCAATTCCTGGTGCAGCCGTTTATAACATTCGTATTGATGGTGTTTACCACGAATTTACGGGAATCGATGGTGTCAAGGAAGATGTAGCCTCTATCATTTTAAATATCAAACAACTTATCTTGAAAATTGACATAAATGATAATGACGTTTATACCCTAAGAATTAATAAACAAGGGCCATGCGTTGTTTATGGCAAGGACATTGAGTGCCCAACAGGTGTTGAAGTATTGAACTCAGATTTACCAATCTGCACTTTATCAGAAGGTGGGTCTATTGAAATGGAACTTCAGGCACGTTTAGGGCGTGGATTTGTTTCTGCAGATGTAAATAAACGTCTATATCAAAATGAAGGACAACCTCTTGGAATTATTTATACTGATGCTCTTTATTCTCCAGTTAAAAAAGTTTACTACAACTCTGATTCTGTAGAAAAAGAAGGAGCATTCTATGATACTTTAACAATGGGAATTGAAACAGATGGAACATTGAAACCATCTGAAACACTTTCTATTGCTTCAAAAATCTTAAGAGATCATTTAGAGATTTTAGCGAATATGAATGAATCTGCTCTGGAAGAAGTAGAAAATGTTGAAACAGAAGTTGAAGAATCTTCAAATTCTATCCAGCATAAGATGATCGAAGATCTAGAACTTTCTGTTCGTTCTTATAACTGCTTGAAGCGTGCAGGAATAACAACGGTAGAAGAGTTAGTACAGAAAACAGAAGATGAAATGATTCATGTTCGTAACTTAGGGAAGAAGTCTTTAAAGGAAGTTAAAGAGAAAATCTATTCACTAGGTTTATCTTTTAAAGCAAGTAATGAATAGGAGGAGCAACTATGTGGAATCGTAGATTAGGAAGAACAGCAGATCACAGAAGAGCACTATTGAGAAACATGGCAACATCTTTGATTGAAAACGAACAGATCGAAACAACAGAGATGAAGGCAAAAGAACTAAGTGCTGTAATGGATAAACTGGTAACATTGGCAAAACGCAATGATCTACATGCACGTCGACAGGCAGCAGCATATGTAAGAAATGTTGAAGTGGATGATGAAGGAACAACAGCATTGCAGAAATTGTTCAATGAAATCGGGCCAAGATATGCTGAAAGAAACGGTGGATACACAACAGTGATCAAGACAAGAATCCGTCGTGGAGATGCAGCACCAATGGCAATCGTTCAATTCGTGAAGTAGGAAACTACTTCACTTTTTTAAAAGGTGAAAAAATGAACTTAGAAAAAGAGATGAATGAATTCGCAAAAGCTAATCATGTTCCTGTTATGCAGGATGAAGGTGTAGAGCTTTTGATTTCAAAAATCAAAGAATACAATTGTAAATCGTTTCTTGAATTGGGAACCGCAATTGCTAGAACTGCAATTCGTGTTGCTTCCTTAGATCCTGAAATGCGTGTCGTGACAATTGAAAGAAATCCTGCAATGATCGAACAGGCAAAGATTAATATTCAACAGTCTGGTCATGCTGCTCAAATTACTCTAATTGAAGGGGATGCTTTAGAAGTAGATCTTCCTGGTGAAAAATTTGACTGTATATTTATTGATGCAGCGAAAGCACAATATACACGCTTTTTTAAGAAATATTCACCACTTTTAAATTCTGATGGTATAATTGTTACAGACAACATGTATTTTCATGGATTAGTTGAACATCCAGAAAATACAAATAATAAGAATACCAAGGATTTGGTACGAAAGATTCGTAACTATCACGAATTCTTATCTTCTCTTGATGAATTTGAGACCACTCTATATTCAAAGGGGGATGGAGTTGCCGTAACAAGGAGGAAGTAAGTATGAAATTTCTTAAGTTCTTATTAGGTGTAGGCGTCATTGGAGCTGCTGGGGCAGCAATCGCGACCAAGAAGTCACGTGATAAAAAACGTCAAGCAGAATTAGATGAATTTTTAATGCCTGAAGATGATACAGTTGTCATCGATGTTCCAAAGAAAGAACCAGAGTCATTAACAAAGTTAGAAGCAGATTTGTATGCTTTAGAAAATGAGAAGGATAATATCCTGCCATTAAAATTCATTTTTAGTTTTGATAACTTTGAAGAAGCGAATAACTTTAAAAATGAATTAAATTTAAAAACAATTACTTCTTCGATTGATGATCAAGATCGTGTTGTTGAATTGATTTACAATGATGTCATTACACATGAAGCATTCACGATTCTATTGAACGATTTAAAAGAAGCCATGGAGAAAAGCCAAGTTACATACCAAGGATATCGTTACTTTGCCAAGTAAATCCTTGGCTTTTTTTATGTTGGCTTGTATAATTATAGCGTTTAAAAAGAATAGGAGGATTTGAAATGTCAGCTGTAGAAGTTTCGCATTTATCCTTTTCATATGATGGACAAAATGATGTAATCAAAGACGTATCTTTTGCGATTCCTAAGGGAAGTTATACTACAATCGTAGGTCATAATGGATCTGGGAAAAGCACGATCGCTAAGCTTTTAATTGGTCTTTTAAAAGCGAAAAGTGGTGAGATAAAGATTTTAGGTAATATTTTAAATGAAGAGAATATATATTCATTGAGAAATCATGTAGGTATAGTTTTTCAAAATCCAGATAATCAATTTATTGGTTCAACGGTAGCCGATGATATTGCATTTGGATTAGAGAATCATTGTGTTCCTCAAGAACAAATGCAGGAAATTATAGAAGATGTAGCTGCTCGTGTAAATATGAGTGATTTTTTAGACAGTGAACCAACTAAACTTTCTGGAGGGCAAAAACAAAGAGTCGCAATAGCTGGTATTTTGGCCATAGCACCAGATATCATTATCTTTGATGAATCTACAAGTATGTTAGACCCACAAGGTAAAGCCAGCATCAACGAACAAATTCAAAAACTTCATGATGAGCGTAATATAACGATTTTATCTATTACACATGATATGGAGGAAGTAGCTCAGAGTGAATATGTAATCGTATTAAAAGATGGGAAAGTGGAAATGCAGGGGACACCAAAACAAATCTTTGAGTATAAAGATAAATTAAAAGAAATGAAGTTAGAACTTCCTTTTGCGTTATCCTTTTCTGAAAAATTAAAAAATGAAGGTGTTTTTAAGGATAGTTATTGTACATTAGATGAGGTGGTGAATGAGCTATGTCAATTAAAATCCACCAATTAGAGCATGTGTATAATCAAAATACTCCTTTTTCACATGCTGCTTTGAAGGGCATCGACCTTGAAATTCCTGAAGGTAAAGTAACGGCGATTATTGGACAAACGGGTTCTGGTAAATCTACGCTTGTTCAGCATTTAAATGGTTTATTGATTCCAACGGCGGGTACATTAGATATATGTGGTTATCATATTCAACCATTATTAAAAATCAAAGATGTAAAACAGCTAAGAAAAGAAGTCGGTTTGGTTTTCCAGTTTCCGGAATATCAACTTTTTGAAGAGACGATTGAAAAAGATATAGCCTTTGGTCCAAAAAATTTTGGTGTTGAAGAAGGTGAAGCAAGTCAATTGGTTCGAGATATTTTGCCGGTTGTTGGTTTAGATGAATCTTATTTGGACAGATCACCTTTTGAACTGTCAGGTGGTCAAAAACGTCGTGTAGCAATTGCAGGTATCTTGGTTTTAGATCCAAAGGTGCTTGTACTGGATGAACCTACTGCTGGTTTAGATCCACAGGGTGCTAAGGAAATGATGACATTATTTATGCGTTTAAATCGTGAACAGAATAAAACGGTTCTTTTGGTAACGCACGATATGGAACATGTTATGAATTATTGTGATCATGTTATTGTATTGGATCATGGTGTTGTTAAGCAGAAATCTGATGTAAAAACTTTTTTTGAGCATCCTGAATGGATCGTCAATATTGGAATCAATCCGCCAAGTATCATTCGTTTAAAGATGCGTTTAAAAGAAGCTGGCTTTGATATTCCGGATGAAATCATTGATGAAGAGGGTCTTTTAAAATGCATAAAAAGGCAGGTGAAGATTCATGAATAACATTGCCTTAGGAAGATATATGCCTTTAAACTCTGTTGTTCACAGAATGGATCCACGTGCTAAGATCATGATTTTATTGTTCTTGATGATTGCGGTATTTATTCCAGCAGGTGTTTGGGGATATGTATTATTATCACTGTTTATTTTGTTAGCTCTATTTTTATCCAAATTACAGTTAAGCTTTGCCTTGAGAGCTATGAAACCAATGATATGGATGATGGTATTTCTATTGGTCATCAATGTTTTGGTCATAAAAACAGGAACACTTTGGTTTGAATTAGGTTGGTTTAGCATTTATTCAGATGCGATTTATCAAACACTATATATCGTTGTTCGTTTAACTTTAATGATCATTATGACAACGATCTTGACTGCTTCTACAAAGCCATTGGATCTGACATTGGGTATTGAAAAGTTATTAAAGCCTTTTGATAAAATCGGTTTGCCATCACATATCATTGCGATGATGATTTCCATCGCTTTGCGTTTTATTCCTACATTAATTGAAGAAACACAGAGGATCATGAATGCACAGGCTTCTCGTGGGGTAGATATGGAAAATGGAACGATCAAAGAAAAAGTAATGGCGATTTTATCATTGATCGTGCCTCTATTTGTTTCTAGTTTTGATCGCGCTGATCAACTAGCTAATGCAATGGAAGCAAGAGGGTACAACCCTATGCAGGAACGTACAAGATATAAAGTGTTGAAAATGACAGGAATTGACTATGTTGGATTGCTTGCTTCAATAGCACTTTTAGGATTGTGTGTCGTTTTGGCGGTTGTATTATGATATACAAAGTAGTACTTGCATATGATGGATCAAATTATGCAGGATGGCAAAAGCAGGAAAATGCATTAGGTATCCAAGAAGTTATTGAAAAAGTATTAAGTACAATTCACAAAAAAGAAACTATAATTACGGCTAGTGGAAGAACAGATGCTAAAGTCCATGCATTAGGTCAGGTATTTCATTTTGAGGCAGACCCAAAGATTGGACCGGATCATTATAAGATGGCACTAAATGCTATGTTGCCAGAAGATATTCGTATTTTAAAAGTGAGTTTGGAAGCAGATGATTTTCATGCTCGTTTTAGTGCAAAATCAAAACGATATGATTATATTTGTACTTATGAAAAAGAAAATCCATTCGTATATAAATATAAGGAAGTTTTGAATCATCGTTTAAATATAGAAGCTATGAAAAGAGCTTCTGAATATCTTGTGGGAACGCATGATTTTACAAGTTTTTCTTCATCTAAGATAGATCCAAGAAAGCCTAGAGTGAAGACCATAACGCGAATTGATATTTTTGAAGAGAATCAGGATATCCGTTTTGTTTATGAAGGAACAGGCTTTTTAAGGTATCAAGTTCGTATGATGACAGAAACTTTGATCATGGTTGGTTCAAATAAAATAGAGATAGAAGAAGTAAAAAAAATACTCGATAAAAAGGATAAGAATGCTTGTCGTTATAATGCAAGTCCAAATGGATTGTATTTGGTACATGTTAATTATTAAATAAAGGGGTAAAAAATGAAGCAGACAAATTTTCATACACATACATGGCGGTGTAATCATGCCAATGGAAGTGATGAGGAATATGTACTGGAAGCCATAGAAAATGATTTTGAAATCTTAGGTTTTGCGGATCATTGTTGTTGGAAATATGATTCAGGATTTGTTCCCTGGATTCGAATGAAGGAACAGGAATTCCCTCACTATAAAAGGAGCATCATGAATTTGAAGAAAAAATACGCTAAAGACATTGATATTCGTTTAGGGATGGAAACAGAATATTTTCCAGACAAGATGGATTGGATGTTGGATTTTTGTATTGATGAAGAGATTGATTATTTGATTTTTGGGAATCATTATTATCAAAGTGATGAGACAGGGATTTATTATGGTTCCGTAGAACCAGAGTATGTACAATCTTATTTTGATAGTTGTATTGAAGGAATGAAAACAGGAATGTATGCTTATTTAGCACATCCTGAATTGATCATGCGAAATAAGTATTTAGGATGGAATGACACCGTTGAAAATGGATTTCATCGCATTTGTCAGACTGCTAAAGAGTTAAATATGCCTTTAGAATATAATGTTTTAGGTATGATGTATAACGAACGATATAAAGTCGATGCATATCCAAATTCACGTTTTTGGAAGATCGCGTCTCAATATAAGAATAAAGCAATTATTGGTATGGATTCCCACCAACCATTTGATTTGAATAAGCTAAATTATATGAGGGCATTGGATAATTTATCAAAATATAACGTAGAAATTATAGATGATATAAAAAGAGTGGATTATTTAGCAATAAAAGCAAAAAAAGCACTAAATAACCTTGAATTCTGATTGACAATTAAAGGTGTTTTGAATATGATAGTAGATGGCTAAACTCTGGCCTTTTGAGCCCCGGTAACGCTCAAATCAAGGAGGAATAAATATGCGTCAAACAACAATGGCAAAACCAGCCGATGTAAAACGTACATGGTATGTAGTTGACGGAGAAGGACAAACCTTAGGTCGTCTTGCGACAACTTGTGCTCATGTATTGAGAGGTAAACACAAAGTTACATATACACCAAATGTTGACTGCGGTGATTATGTAATCGTTGTGAATGCTGACAAAGTCGATATGACTGGAAACAAACTTAACACTGAGAAATACTACAATCATTCTGGATACTTTGGAGGATTACGTGTTCGTACTGCCAAAGAAATGAAAGAAAAATATCCAGTTGAATGGGTAGAGAGAGCAATCAAAGGTATGCTTCCACACACTAAATTAGGTGATAAACAACGTACTCACGTATTTGTTTATGCAGGAAGTGAACATCCACATGCAGCTCAGCAGCCTGTTGAGTTAAAGGTGAAAGGATAAGGAGGAATAGAGAATGCCAGCAAAGAAATCAAATAGCGTTCAGTACCACGGTGTAGGCCGTCGTAAGACATCTGTTGCTCGTGTCTTTTTACGCCCAGGAACAGGAAATATCGAAGTAAACGGAAAGACTTTGGAAGAATACCTTCCATTGGAAACTTTACGTATGGTTGTTAAGTCACCATTAGAATTGACAAATACATTAGATCAGTTCGATGTATTAATCAATGTGTATGGTGGTGGATACACTGGTCAGGCAGGAGCAATGCGTCATGGTATTACTCGTGCATTGATGGAATGTAATGAAGATTATCGTCCAGTATTAAAAGCTGCAGGATTCGTTACTCGTGATCCACGTGCCAAAGAACGTAAGAAATACGGTCTTAAAGGTGCTCGTAGAGCTCCACAGTTCTCAAAACGTTAGTAAATTGTTTGAGGAAAACCTTCGAAAAGCCCCATTTTATGGGGTTTTTCTTTTTTTTATTTTGTCTAAAAAACCCTCATAAAGCTGCAATAAAGTAACAAATAAAGCAACTTTGCCTCTCACTAAAAATGTGGTGCAAAACTGTGGTCTATGCTGCTTTATTTAGAGAATTGTGGAGATAGACTGTGGTGTGAGACTGTGGAGAGAGAATGTGGTGCGAGAATGTGGAGAGAGATTTGCTGCTTTATTTTCTCTCATTTAGCACTTAACCGATGCTGGAACATACATTTTGTTCACTGCTTCTATCAATGTATCGACATCTAAATGTGTATATACACGCTCTGTAAGTGACATAGCACCTCTGTGTCCGACAATCAATTTAATCGATGTTTGATCTACTTTTGCTTCAGCAAGAAGCGATATACATGTGTGTCGAGTACAATGTGGTGTATATCGTTGCATTCCATATGGTTCCATTAGTGGAAACCAATAAGCATCAATATAATTTCTATACTTGAATGGTTGCATGCTAGGCATGCAAATTAAAGTTTTTGCTTGTGAATATTCATACCAGTTTTTGAAAAATGGCAAGATACAATC
>CAMJQJ010000054.1 GCA_946408025.1 uncultured Faecalitalea sp. | reverse complement strand
GACCACCGAGATCTACACTCTTTCCCTACACGACGCTCTTCCGATCTGGCAGTAAATCGTTTTGCCTCAACGGCAGATTTCGCATGGGGAACTGGATGGAATAGTACTGCAACAGCTTGTGGTTCTGGAAGTACTCCATGTCGTGAAAGACCTGAAAAATTCTTCGGATAGGAGGCCTGAAATGATAGAAATCTTAGATGTATCGAAAGCTTATCCAAATGGAGTTCATGCCTTGAATCACGTGAAGCTTAAGATCGATGATGGTGAATTTGTCTATGTGATCGGAGCAACAGGGTCAGGCAAGAGTACTTTGATCAAGATCTTAAATGGGGAAATCGTTCCAGATGAGGGCTTGGTCATCGTCAACGGAACGGATGTAGGAGCTTTAAAACATAGAAAAGTACCTTATTATCGTAGAAATATCGGCTGTGTCTTTCAAGATTATCGTCTGCTTCCAACTTTGACAGTATTTGAAAATATTGCGTTTGCCTTGGAAGTGCTAGGCATGTCAAAAAAAGAGATTCGAAAACGTGTTCGTGATGTTCTGGAATTGGTCGATCTAAAAGACAAGGAACGTTGTTATCCAAATGAACTTTCAGGAGGTCAGCAACAGCGTGTGACAATAGGTAGAGCGATTGCTAACCGTCCTCAGGTCTTGATTGCCGATGAACCAACAGGTAATCTAGATCCGGAAAAGAGCTTGGAAATTATCAAACTTCTAGAGAAAATCAATGAAACATTCAATACTACGATCTTAATGGTTACACATGATATTGTATTGGTTGAAAAATTTAAGAAACGAACAATCACTTTAGATCATGGTTATGTTGTTCATGATTCTTTCAAAGGTGGATATAAGAGCGTATGAAAGAAAAGTTAAATCTGGCTCTGTATGAATTGAAGTATGCCTTTATTGGAATCAAAAGACATTTATTGTTATGTTTATCAGCTATTAGCGCGATTACGATATCACTATTCTTGATGGCTGCTTTTCTTGTGGTAGGAATCCATGTCGATCATTTTGCGACAAATGTGCAAAGTGACTTAAGCATCCATGTTATTTTAGATCAGGATATTGTAGAAGATGATCAAATTAATGCAATCGAAGAACAAATACAGGCATTATCAAATGTAGATTCAGTTGAATTTTCAGATAAAGAAAATGAGTTAGAGCTCATGATTGATGAAAAAGGGGACGCATTCTCTATTTATAAGGGAGAAGAAAATCCTTTGTCCAACGCGTTTTTTGTCTATGTGCAGAATGAGAAACAAATTCAGAATACATCTAAACAGATTGAAGAGATTGAAGGTGTTTCAAGCAGTGCATATGGAGGAAGCAGTGTTACTCAGTTGATCAATTTATTGGATATGGTTCGTAAAGTTGGATATGGTGTTATATTGTTATTGCTGGTTTTATCGATTTATCTGATTTTTAATACGATTCGTACAACAATTTTCTCGCGCCAGGAAGAAATTATTATTATGCGTCAAGTCGGAGGAACAAATGCCTTTATCAAACGTCCTTTTGAAGTGCAGGGTGTTTTGATAGGTTTGTTTGGCTCATTGTTACCGGTAGCTGCTTTGTATTTTGGGTATGCGAAGCTGTATGAAGTATTAGAAGGACAATTGTTTTCCAATTTGTTTTCTTTGATAGAGCCAAATCAAATTGTATTGCAGGTTGGTTTGATCATTACCTTGATTGGATTATTAATTGGAGGATTTGCTAGCTTCTGGGCTGTTACAAAGTATTTAAAAGTAAAACGATAGGAACATCCTATCGTTTTGTTGATGTGGAGGTTATGGAAATGGATCGGGTTAAAAATAATAAGAAACAGGCCATCATTGTTACTGGATTGTGTCTGGTGTGCTTTTTGACGGGTGTTTTGGTTCCGGTTATCTATCAAAGAGCTTCGAGTTCATCCAGTGATTCAAAGCTCGAATATGTTAAGAATGTTTTGGAGAATGATTGGTATTATGCAGATCAGGTAGAAGATCTAGATAGTTTGTTGACTGAACAAGCTTTGACAGGTATGACAACATTAGATATCGATCCACATACAAATTATTTCAGCTTGGATCAGGCAAAACAGTTTTCTTCCAGTCTTCAGGGAACCAATACAGGAATAGGTATTCAGTTTTATCAACAAGATAATGGAAATATTTATGTAAAATATGTATTCATCAATTCAACAGCGGATGATGCAGGATTAAAAAGTGGTGATGTCATCACAAAAATTGGAGATCTAGATCTTGCAAATTCAACAACAGATGAAATTGTTACCTATATCCAGGATCGTGATGGAAAAGAAATTGCAGTGGACTATGTTCGTGATGGACAGACTACTTCAGTTAAATTGACTCCAAGTGAATATGATTCAACGGTCATCTGCAATATCTATGATGAATATGGAGAAATCATCCTAAGTAGCTTTTCTTCTCATAGTGGAGATGATGTAGCCGATGCGATGGCACGTTTAAAAGAGGCGGGGATTACTAAGATGATCCTGGATTTAAGAAACAATACAGGCGGATATTTAAGTGCAGCTGTAGAAATCGCATCCACTTTCTTGCCTTCGGATTCTGTCGTCTTCTATGAAGAAGATAAAGATAAGAATATAACAGAAGTAAAAACAGATGATAGTTATGGGCAGATTGAAATGGATCAAATCGTTGTTTTACAAAATGGTCAGACAGCCAGTGCTTCAGAAGCGTTGATTGGAGCTTTAAAATCACACTTGAAAGATAAAGTTATATTAGTAGGACAGACAACTTATGGAAAGGGGACAGAACAGACGACTGTTCCTTTTGAAGATGGTACAAGCATTAAATATACAATAGCACGATGGTTGACACCGGATAAGGAAAGTATTCATGAAAAGGGCTTTGAACCGGATGTGACTGTTGAGGATACTTCGGTGGGTTCCGTTAGTTATACAGAAATGAAAGAAGATGATGTGATCATTGCGGATAAGGTTCATGTCAATGCTTCAGCTCTGCAAAGATTTTTAGAGTATCTGGGATATACTGTCGATAGAACGGATGAATACTTTTCTAAAACGAGTTCAGATTCTTTGAAACAGTTTCAAAAAGATCAAGGAATTGCACCAACTGGAAATTGTGATTATAAAACTTGGGAAACACTCTTGGATATGATTACGCAGAAATACAATGAGAATTCGGTAAATGATGATCCGGTTCGTAACCAAGGGATAGAATTATTACGATAAACATTTACAAATAATAAAAGAAAAGGTATACTATTCGTTGGAAATGAAGTTCTTCCATGGGACAACCTAAACCGCTTATTAAGCTGATGACTTCTACGAGTTTTTAGTCGTGGAAAAGCATCGGCTTTTCTGCGTTTTAGAAGGAGGATTTTTTTGTGTTAACATCTTTAGCTTTTATTTTTTTAGTGGGTTTATCTATGGCAGCGATATGTCAAAAGATAAAACTTCCACGAATCATAGGAATGTTGATTACAGGTATTGTTTTAGGGCCATATGTTTTAGATTTGTTAGATCCATCAATATTATCAATTTCAGCAGATTTAAGACAAATGGCATTGATTATCATCTTGTTGAAAGCAGGACTCTCTTTAAATATTGAAGATTTGAAAAAAGTGGGTCGTCCAGCAATTATGATGTCTTGTGTACCTGCAAGTTTTGAAATATTAGGGTTCTTTTTATGTGCTCCTTACATTTTGGGAATTGATAGAATTTCTGCAGCTGTTATGGGCTCTGTATTAGCAGCAGTTTCTCCCGCTGTGGTGGTTCCGCGTATGGTAACATTGATGGAGAAGGGATACGGAACGCAAAAGAGCATACCGCAGATGATTATGGCAGGGGCTAGTTGTGATGATATTTTTGTAATCGTACTGTTTACCACATTCACTGGGATGGCACAAGGAGGAAGTGCAAATTTCATGGATTTTCTTAATATTCCTATTTCGATTATATTAGGAATTGTTTTAGGAGCGGTAACTGGATATTTGTTAAGTTGGTTTTTTGAAACAGCATACGCAAGAAAACATTATGTTAGAAATAGTATGAAAGTAATCATTGTTTTAGGTATTTCCTTTTTGCTGATGGCAATTGAAACATGGCTTGAAGGAATTGTTGCGGTATCCGGTTTGCTAGCTATAGTTAGTATGGCTTGTGTAATTAAATTAAAGAGTACATCTTTTGTTTCAAAACGTCTTTCCGAGAAATTTGGTAAGTTATGGCTTGCAGCAGAAGTGTTGTTATTTGTGTTGGTTGGAGCTGCTGTAGATATTCGATATACATTAGATGCCGGAGTAGCTGCAATCTTAATGATTTTTGTAGCTTTGTTATTTCGCTCAGTTGGCGTTTTGGTTTGTATGTTAAAAACGCCTTTATCCAAAAAAGAACGTTTATTTTGTGTGATTGCTTATCTTCCAAAAGCAACAGTACAAGCAGCTATTGGTTCGGTTCCGTTGGCTATGGGATTGCCTTGTGGGCAAATTGTGCTTTCTGTAGCTGTACTGGCAATTTTAATAACCGCTCCTTTGGGAGCAATAGGAATAGATTGTACCTATCAAAAATTTTTGCAAAAAGAAAAGCATTTGGTTGATTAGTGATGTTAAATGTATTTTCTATAATTAAATATTGTGACGATTTAGGTGGTTAGGTCGTTTTTTGGTAGTATACAATTTATAATTGAATGATTTTTATTGGTAAAAAAGTGCTCTTTTATAAGAGCATTTTTTTGATTCATAATAATTGCATGTAGAAGCTATGAATGTTATCCTAACCAAAGAGGAGGATGATCAAAAAATGGAGAAATTTGAACTGATATCAGATTATAAGCCAATGGGAGATCAACCAACAGCAATTAAAGAATTGGTGAAAGGATTAAAAGATCATAAAAAATATCAGGTTTTATTGGGGGCTACAGGAACTGGTAAGACTTTTACGGTTTCAAATGTCATTGCACAAGTAAATCGTCCTACGTTGGTGTTTGCACATAATAAAACACTGGCAGGTCAGTTATATTCAGAATTTAAAGAATTTTTTCCTAACAATAGAGTGGAGTATTTTGTCTCCTATTTTGATTATTATCAACCTGAAGCGTATTTACCTAAAACGGATACATATATTGATAAAAATACTAAAACAAATGAAGAGCTTGACATGTTAAGGATGGCTGCGGTTAACAGCGTTCTAGAGAGGAGGGATACAATCATTGTTGCCAGTGTTGCTTCGATCTACGGTGCCAGCAATCCAGAACAATATCGTCATATGATCTTTACTTTGAGAACAGGGCAGATCATAGATCGTAATGAGTTGATGTTGGCATTGGTTCATCAACAGTATAAAAGAAATGATACCGATCCTTTACGTGGAACATTTAGAGTCAGAGGGGATGTTATTGAGATCACCCCGGGACATACAGATCGTTATTTGATTCGTATTGAATTGTTTGATGATGAAATTGAACGCATTTGTGAAGTGGATCCTGTTACAGGGCATGTAAATCAGGCTTATCATCTTTACATTATTTATCCAGCCAATGGCTATGCGACAAGCATGGATGTCATAAAAAAAGCGGCTGCCAGTATAGAAGAAGAATTAGAAGATCGCTTGGATTACTTTGAAAAAATGGGAAAACCATTAGAGAAAGAACGTTTGGAACAAAGGTGTCGTTATGATATAGAAGCCTTGAAAGAATTTGGGGTATGCCCCGGGATTGAAAATTATTCAAGACATATTGATGGAAGAAAGCCGGGAGAAAGACCTTTTACACTTTTTGATTATTTCCCAGATGATTTTTTGTTGGTGGTGGATGAAAGTCATGTTTCCCTTCCTCAAATTCGAGGTATGTATAACGGAGATAGAGCGCGCAAAGAGGTGTTGGTAGAATACGGCTTTCGTTTACCAAGTGCATTAGATAACCGTCCTTTACGCTTTGAAGAGTTTGAAACTATTATCCCTTCAGCTATCTTTGTCTCTGCAACTCCTGGTGATTATGAACTTGAGAAAGTGGATGGTCATGTTATTGAACAAATCATTCGTCCTACTGGGTTATTGGATCCAGAAGTGGAAGTAAGGCCAATTGAAGGTCAAATTGATGATTTAGTAGATGAAATCAAAATACGTATAAAAAAGAATCAAAGGACTTTGATTACAACTTTGACTGTTCGTATGGCAGAAGACCTTACATCGTATTTAAAGAATATGGATCTTAAAGTTGCCTGGCTTCATCATGAAGTTACTACGATTGAAAGAACGGAAATTATTCATGATCTTAGGCAAGGAAAATATGACGTACTAGTTGGGATAAATTTGTTAAGAGAGGGTTTAGATATACCTGAAGTTTCTTTGATTGCGATTCTGGATGCAGATAAAGAAGGCTTCTTAAGAAGTAAGCGTTCTTTGATTCAGATCATCGGACGTGCAGCTAGAAATGCAGAAGGAAAAGTAATTATGTATGCAAATACGATCACAGAAAGCATGCAATATGCCATAGATGAGACAAATCGAAGAAGAAGTATACAAATTGAATACAATAAGGAACATAATATTATTCCAAAAACAATCATTAAACCGATTCATGATGTCGTTCGTTCAAAAGAAACAAAAGAAATGGCTGCAAAATATTTGAAGAAAAAGAAAATTGGCACAAAACAAAAAGAAGTTATGTTGAAAAATATAGAGCAGGAAATGAAAGAGGCTGCTCGTACACTTGATTTTGAAAGAGCAGCTCAGTTACGTGATATATTATTAGAGTTAAAGTCAGAATAAAAGAGAACCTAAGGGTTCTCTTCATTAATAATTTTCTAAATCAGATGGATAAGTTACAGTATCAAGGGAATTTATATGATCTAATGTACATTCGATTGTTATATCTATACCAACTTGTTGAGTTTCAATATCTTGTAATCCTGATACATGAAGAGTGAAAGCAGTAACATAGTTATCTTCTATCGTTGCATCAAGAGTTGCCCTATCAATGTTAATTGATCCCATTGAATCTAGATATGAAGAAATTAAAGATCCGTCGATTTTGAATGAATAATGATTTCCGTCTTTTGAAGCATGGGTAAAAAGAGCTTTTAATTCATCATCTGTATAGCTTAAAAATGGATTGTACACAGATAACTTATTATTTCCATCGATACCAAGATTTTTTAAAAGGCTCTGTGAAGTAGTTCCATATGAATTTAGATATGTTTTATCGTCTTTGATATAGAAATTCAAAAAATTGTCTTCTGTATTCTTTCCGGCTTCAAGATCAAGATCTAAAGCGAGCTGTAAATTTTTTTCTTGATTTATCTGCAAATCGAATTTTATTTTGGATGAATCTTCGTTATTGGAAGTAAATACGCCTTGAATTTGGGCAGAATTTAATTCAAGCGTATTATCTAAAGCTGTGAAAAACTCAAGAGCATAGTCACTATTGTTGGCTGAACAGGCAACTAAGCTTAAAATGGCAAATCCGGATAGGATTAATTTTAATAATTTTTTCATAAGGGCCTCCTTGTATGGAAATATTGTATATTAGGAATGACAAAGATGTCAAAAAGGAGAAAAAATGAATAAAGTACTTATATATTTAGGAACATCTAATGAAAATAAACAAATCATTGAAGATATTTTTAATCAGATTGGAGTGAAAATTAGTTTTATAGGAGATAACGATTTAGATAATACATTGAAAGAGTTGCTAGAAACCTCTCGAGAAGAATATAAAATAGGAAAGAGAAACCCTTTTATGTACATTGATGGGAACGATAAAAATGAAATGAAAAAATTTAGAAAGCATTCTAAGAAATAATAATGTAAATATCGAAAGACAAGCATTAAAGACAAAAACAAATATTGGATGGACACTAAGAGAATTAATGGATGAAATTGATGAAGAATTTGAGTATTTTAAATTAAGAGATCATTTGTATCATTTGATCATGAATCCAGATAAAGAAAAAATAGTAAGAGATCCAGATTATTTAAAATTAATGTCAATGGCATTTTCTTTATTAGAAGATGAAAGCGTGGAGAAAAATATAATCGAAATTGCGATAAAAACTATAGAAAATTACAAAAAATAAAATAAAAACGCTTACATGAAAAAAAAGGGGTTGATTTTATTTGAACCATTTGATAGTATTATCAAGCACACAGCAATGGTGCGAAAAAGAGATCTTTGAAAACCGAACAGAATAGAAGAAACCAAGAAC
>CAMJQJ010000053.1 GCA_946408025.1 uncultured Faecalitalea sp. | reverse complement strand
GGTACAGTTCTAAATGGCTGAGATGCGATTTGTTTTAAACCTTCACGCACACCTTCACCAGAAACCATCTTCACATCTTCATCGTTATTCGTATCGATAAAGAAATCAACATCTTCAAAACATGTCATCTTATGTTTGTCGGCAACACGCCATTCAATAAAAAATCCACGTTTGATCTTTCTTAAAGAATCTTCATCATAGTTTGTGCAGTTATAGTTAGGAAGTCCTTTACGATAACGCAATGTGATTTCCCAACGAGCCATATCTAAGTAAACCAAAACATCGTGTTCAGCTACCAAAGAAGCACCAAAACCATAAACAACAACCAAGCCCTGAGCATCTTCAACTTCTTTTTTTGCAGCTTCCAAGCGATCTAAGTCGATAAAATCAATGACATTTCCATAATACATTCTTCCGAAGATTCTATCATCTGTAATATGGTATTGAAGTTGTTCATTCAATGTTTTTTCATCTTTGAAGATCTTACGCATATCAACGACTAAAGTTGGATCTAATTTTTTGATTTGTTCCAACACTAGATCATCACTAACTCCAGGGTAAGCTTCCATAACCAATACTTTTTTACCCTGCATTCTTTCTCTTAATACATCAAGGATCGCATCATATCCTCGAACAGCTGTGTTTTCATAACCTTTAATTTTTGTTGCAGGAAAACGATCATAATTACTCATTTGTTTTACTCTCCTTTACTATGATATCCTTACCTTCACAATATACACGATATGTAAATCCCGAATGCTCAATTTTCGCATAATCATGACCTGCATCTGAAGGCCAGCAAGCAACAACCTTCAAATTAGTATCTCCGGTATTGATTAAACGATGTGCCCAATTAGACCGAATGTGATGCAGTGATCCTTCATACATCTTTTCGCACCAGCACTTTCCATTCTCGTCCATTAACATCAAGAGCCCTGTTCCGTGTGAACACCAATAATATTCCTCACAATTCATATTTTCATGAAAATGGCCTCTAGTCATATTGCATTCCCCATTTACTTTTACTGGATGCATTACTGTCAACCCCCAGTTTAATTTACCTGGATTTGACTCTGACAAAACGCTGTAGACTTCATACATGATGGTATCTTCATCCAAAGAATTATCTACACTTTCATAAAAACCTTTCGCTTCTTTATAAAGCTTTCTAGAAACTGTTACTTCCTTTCCTATAGGTTCTTTATCCCAATCATGTATAAGAGATGGTTCAGAGATATTCATAACATTTCCTCCTGTGTTATAATGTTATAACATTTGATCCATGCTAATCATACTAAATGATCTTAAAAAAAACAAGCAATTATTTTAATTTTTCAACTCCAATCAAATAAGGAGATCGTCCCTGGTTTAATTGCACCCTTTTTTCTATATAAAACGAATGTGGATCTATTTTCATTAAATAATTCTCAATGATATTGGATTCTTCTCTACCTTCTTTATGCGGATAAATTACAAGAGCCATTCTCCCTTTTATTTTTAATAAAGCCAACGCTTTTTGAATTGCATCTAAACTTGTTTTAGGCTCTGTCTTGATTTTTGAATCAAAGCCAGGACAATAGCCAAAGTTAAAGATAATCGCATCCACTTCTTCTTTCACATATACATCCATGTTTTGATGTCCATCTAACACAGGTATAAAATTTTCGTCTTGGATGCTCGAAATAGTTTTTTCATAGACAGCTCGTTGAACTTCAAAACCATAAACCTTTCGTACTTTATTTTCCAAAAAGAAATTAGTATCTTTTCCCCATCCTAGTGTCGCATCAATACAAATAGCACCTTTATGCAACACATTTTTTAAGAAATCATGTGATTGATCAACGATTGATTTCATTACTTTTTAACTCCTCTTTATATAACATATAATCTTTTTCCATATAACAAACAAAAATCACATCTATGACTTTGGCATCTGGGTATTGAGACATCAACTTTTTCACCGTAGAAACTGCAATTTTACAAGCTTCTTTATTTGGATACCCATAAATACCTGTTGAAATACAAGGAAAAGCCAATGTTAGACGATCCATTTCATGCTTACGCATATAGCTATAAGCCAACGACAATGAGTTCCAATAGCAGGCGCTCAAAAAGTCTGCTTCATTGTGGTTTCCATCTTTATAAATAGGTCCTACAGTATGAATAATTGCTTTACAAGGAAGTGCATAAGCATCAGTAATAATGGCTTGCCCAGTTTGACAATACCCTATCTTTTGACATTCTTCTTCTAATTCTTTTCCAGCTTTAGAAAAAATTGCTCCACAGACACCTCCACCTGGTAATAATCGTGAGTTTGCCGCATTTACGATAATATCAAAATCAAGACCAGTGATATCCGCCTTTAATGTTGAAATCATTCTTCATCATCCTTTCCATCTGTCCACTTATTGACCCTAGATGAAATCTTCTGAGCAGAAATAGAAACTTGACGAAACTGTTCTACAAGACTTTCTAAAGACTTCTCAGCTTTTTTGCTTCTAATAACTAATCTATCCATATCATCCTTTAATAAAATAATATTTCGTTCGATATCCTGAATATTGCTAGCACGATAAAAATCTTTTGTACTAGAAATCAAAGTATAAATGATTCCCACTAAAGTTGTTGGTGCAGTCATCATCACATGCTTAGTTAATGCATAATTCAGCGTATCAATACATTCTGAACATATAAATTGATATATAGCTTCACTTGGAATGAACATGATAGCCTGATCTACAGTTTGTGCATTGATATATTTATTGGCTATATCATCAATATGCTTTTTTACATTTGCCTTAAACTGTCTTAAATATACCTCATTGTTATCATTGACCATATTCAAATAATTTTCCATAGGAAATTTTGAATCGATACATAAAACACGCTTATCCTGTGGCAAATGTAATACGGCATCCGCAATTCTTCCATTGAATAATGTATACTGCATGCTATAAACAGCAGGATTTTGACCGGCATAGATTTTTAATAGCATATCCAATTGATATTCACCCCAATTTCCTCGCGTTTTGGCATTGGACATGATTTGATTCATTGAACGAATATTATTCTCAACAGTATCCATGGATTGTTTAGATAAAGCTTGATCTTTTCTTAATTCCTGTACCTGGTTTAAAACATAATTAAATGACTGCTTCATCTGTTTATCAAATGCTTCATTTCTTGCCGCTTCTTCCTTATTATTTAATAAAATTTGATATGTATTTTCTTCCGATTTATCCGATAATTTTTTGATCAAATAGACCAAGACCACAAGACAAATCAAAAGATAAATAATCAATACTATACTAATAAGCTCCATTCTATCACTTCTTTCTTGTCATTCGGTCGATCCAATATTTTCGATTGTTTTTTTGCGGCTCATAAAAACACTCTATGAGTACATTATACAAAAACTCATAAATCTGACTTCCTTCTCGATCTGTATATTGGATAACATCGTTTCCGTTAATCGCAAGATCTTTAATCGACACAGGTCTAATCTCTATTTCTTTTTCATAAAACGCTTTAAATGCTCTCCAATTCTCAATGCTTTGGATTCCCTTTAAAGAATGTGCCATAATATCACAATACTTCAATGTCAAAAGTTGCTCCATCATTTCTTCATCAAAATTTCTTTGAATCCTAAACTTAAATATTGTTTTTAAATTTGCATTTAAATGATCATCATGATATTCGATCAACACAGGAATTTTCTTTCTTTGTATATTGGTCAACTTAAGCCTGTTGCATAACTCCAAAGATATATTCTTGCTGATAAGAGGATGTCCATAAAAATGGTCCCTTCCATCTTTGGTTGTCTTTGTTTCCGGTTTGCCAAAATCATGCATCAAAATAGCCCAGGCCAAAGTTTCATCAAATGGTTTTAAAAACTTTAGCGCTCTCAAAGTATGATGTAACACATCTGTATCATGCCATGGAGAATTTTGTTCACATTCCTTGCATTGTTTTAACTGTGGCAAAATACCGATCAACAATTCTGTCATATTTTCCAATTCATAAGGATCATAACGCATGATTTCCACTAATTCAGAGCGAATTCTCTCTATAGAGATGTAACGTAACAAAGCAGAATTTTTTTCAATTGCCAGCTTAGTATCTTCTTCAATGTCAAAGTTTAGCTTTGCCGCAAAACGATGTGCCCTTAACATTCTTAAAGCATCTTCTTTAAACCGTGTATTCGGATTATTCACACATCGAATTTTTCTCTTTTCTAGATCTATCTGGCCATGAAACGGATCAATCAGACCTCTTATATCATTATAAGCCATGGCATTGATCGTAAAATCACGCCGTGAAAGATCTTCTTCAATCGTATTCACAAAACGCACAGCTTCAGGATGACGATGATCTTTATATTCACTTTCCAAGCGAAAAGTCGTTACCTCAACTGGCTCATTTGAAACAATCGTAACCGTTCCATGTTTTAATCCAGTTAAGATAACACGATCAAATAATTGTATCGTAACTTCAGGAAGAGCATTGGTCGCAATATCATAATCATGTGGTTCTTTTCCCAGTAAATAGTCACGTACACATCCACCTACGACAAAAGCTTCATAGCCTGCCTTATGATATATTTCAATGATGTCTTTGACATAGCCTGGAAGCTTCATGATCTCACCCCTATCACGCATTATTATACCATTCTATTTAATGTTTATAAAAAGATTGGCAACCCTAAGGTTGCCATAATATTAGTTGTTCTCTTTTACATAAATTGGTTGTGTATTGGCCATTACATTTTTTGCTAAGCTTGCACTGGCAAACATAAATTCAATTTCTTTTCCATGATTAACTGAGCGACAAGCCTGCCCAATCTGTTTGAACACTTCAACATCTTCATTTGTGGTTTCAACGATCATAAACCAATGACTCGGTTTTTCTTTATCGACTCTTTCTTTGATATATACAGAAAGAATATTTGAATCATTCTTAGCATATTCACAAACCGCTGCTTTTAGATCATCGATATTTTCCAAAGGTTCTCTCATATAAATTTTATCACCTTTTTTGATTTGATTTTCATGTAAAGAAGTCTTCTGTTGCTCATGAAGTTTAAATAAGAATTCATTTGTAATTGGTAAATTTGCCCCAAATGGATCAAAGACAATGCCCTTGATATCATTTTTTGCCAATTCAATAAATGGCATAAACTGTTCAAAGGTTAAGACCAAAGAGCGAATTTTAGGATCTGAATTCCATTTTTTCAACTCTTCCATATCGGTAAACATAGGAAAATAACAATCTTTCTTATCTGTCTCAATGATCATTAACTGAAATTTTGTGTTCGGTTCAAAGATCATCTGTCCTTTATCATTCATTGTTGGCTCTTTATCCCATGTTGCTGGGGCCAAAAATTTTGTAGTCATCAATGCTGCAAGCATTGTATTGATTGTTTCTTTTGTCTGTTTTTCTTTAACTTTTTCCAAAGCTTCTTTCATCTGTGTGTTTTTAAATTCATTTACCATAGTTCTATTCTCCACTTATTGCACACGCATTAAATGCGATACTTGGTGTAACAATTTGTTTGTATTCCCATTCTAAATCATTTGCCACAGCCTTTACATCATTCATCATTTCTAAAAAGTTTCCTGCTACTGTGATCAACGAAACACTATGATTTCGTTTTCCGTTCTTTACATAATACCCTGAACACTGCAAAGAGAAGTTCGTTGTAACAAAATCAATCCCTGCATGAAGGCCTGCAAGTTCTGTAATTACCAGCCCTTCCTGCATTTCCTGACAAAGTTCATCCAATGATTTATTTCCAGGCTGAATATAACAATTCATTGGTGAAACTCCAACATTAGATGCATATCCCGATTTAAAACCATTTCCTGTACTTTCAGTATGCATTCGAAGAGCACTTTTTGTATCATGTAACATACTGCTGAACACACCTTTATCAACTAACACTTTTTCTTTTGTCGGACACCCTTCATCATCATAATTTGCAATTGTCAAAGCTTCTATATTTCTAGGATTATCAATAATTGTAATCTTATCTGAGAAAATCTGTGTATTTTCTTTTCCTTTTAAAGGTGAAATCCCTTTAAAGATTAGATCCCCACTAAATAAACCAACAAAGCTTGCAAATAAATTAGTCATCGCATCTTTTTCAAAAATCACTGAATAATTACCCGATTTTAAAGAGACTGCTTTTAATTTTAATAGGGCTTTATCACACAATTCTTTAACATATGCATCTACATCAAATTTATCTATATCATATACTACTTTAACTAAAGCATCATCTTTGATTTCACCATCATGGCTAACCGCAACACTGCAACCAATCGCATTCATGTAATCCTCATCGTTTACTTGTACTCCATATGAATTGGTAATCTCGCGAGTACCCATAGCTTCTTCAAAAGACAAATAAGAAACTTGAGTTACTCTTGAATCATAAGCTAAACATTTTTCTTCAATCTGTTGCAGGATTTGTTTAATTTTGTCCATGGTAGGTTTTTTAAACTTTTCTACTTTTGTAACTTCTTCTGTCTTTTCAGGCTTTCTTAAAAAATCTTTTTCTTTTGTTGTTACAGTTTTTGCTTGTTTGATCAGACTAGATATAACTTCTTCCATTTTACTATCATCCGTATCTTCTAAAGCCATACTAGCCATATTTCCATCTATGATACCTCGAACCATAGTGCCTAATACATGACTGGAAACAAAAGTATCCATTTGCCCCGAAAACCAAGTAATCTCTTTACGTGTCGATAAAGATTGATAAATTTCAACACTTTCCATACCTTTTGACAAAGCGAATTCAATCCATTTACTTTTATTCATTGTCGGTACCTCCTACGGTAATACTGGAAACTCGAATTGCAGGTTGTCCTACATCAGTCGGGATACTTCCGCTACTTGCGCCACACATCCCCTGCGCTCTTTTTAAATTATCGCTAACTTTATCAATATTCATTAATATTTCGGCACCATTTCCAATTAATGAGGCTCCTTTAACAGGATAAGAAATTTTCTCATCAATGATCATATACCCTTCATTGACCGCAAAATTAAATTCGCCTGTCTGAGGATTTACACTTCCTCCACCCATTTTTTTGGCATATAATCCTTTTTTGATTCCTTTGAACAAATCTTCAAATTTATCTTTTCCAGCTGCAATGTATGTATTAGACATACGGCTAGTTGGCTCATATTTATACGACTGTCTTCTTGAGCTACCTGTAGAAGACATATTCATTCTTCGTCCATTTAACGTATCTATCATATACGACGTTAAAACACCGTCTTTGATCAACACTCGCCTTTGCTGAGGATTTCCTTCATCATCAACATTCTGTGAACCCCACGCATTTGGAATAGTTCCATCATCAATAGCAGTAACACAATCTGATGCTATTTTAGTATTTAATTTTTTTGCAAATACACTTTGATTTTTTGAAACAGCACTCGCCTCCAAAGCATGCCCACATGCTTCATGGAAAATAACCCCACCAAAACCATTGTCGATAACAACCGGCATCTTACCAGACGGACAATCTTTCGCTTCTAGCATAACCAGTGCAATTCTTGCTGCTTCTTTAGCAATCTCTTCTGGTTTTCCATCATTGTAAAACTCAAGACCCATACTAGCTCCCGGTCCTTCAAAACCAGATTGCATTGATGTTTCATCTTGTGCATAAGCTATCACAGGCATCCTCGTTCTTACCCTTGTATCTTGAACAAGCCTTCCATTAGAATTTGAGATTTGAACATGTTGTTTTACATTTAACATGTTGACTTGTACCTTGACAATACGTTTATCTTCTTGTTTACATGTATTGTATGCTCTTGTCATTAAAGCAACTTTTTCATCTAAATCTGCTTGAATCGAATCAATTTGTACTGGATGTTTATTCTCAATTTCTTCAAAAGATAGCTGAACTTTTTCTTGATTTTTAGAAGGTCCAAAAGCTTCTTTCAGTTCGTCAGTCAATTTTATCAATGAATTCATATCTAATTCATTAGTATATCCATAGACAGATTGAACATCTTTATACAATCGTATCCCAATACCTGAACGCAAAACCTTATTAACATCTTCTACATTGCCATTCAGCATTGAAATCGATTCATTTGTAGTTTCTTCTTCAAAAATTTCTGCAAAATCTGCATTAGATTGCATAGCTCTTGACAATAAAAATTCTAAGTTTTCTTTTTTCAACATTTTTTCACCTTCAATCTTTATTATTATATCAAAATTCATATTATTTTCCTTATTTATAATCTAAACCAAAATCAATTTTTACATAAATATCCCCGAGAGCAAAATACCATTACCTAATGTGAACAAAGATTACTATATAAAACGATATTCTTTTTGAATTTATTTAAACAAGAGAAAATTTCTAGAAACTTATAGTGTTAAACAATAATGATTAATCTGGATTTTAATATCACTGTGCTATTCAAGATAGTATTATAAATTTTATTAAAAATAACATATAAAAAGAACTAGAGAATCTCATCCCTAGTTCTTCATTAATTCACTTATTTTGCATC
>CAMJQJ010000052.1 GCA_946408025.1 uncultured Faecalitalea sp. | reverse complement strand
TTTCCAATTGGAAAACACCAATCGTATCACCTTTCGATAACAACTGATATGTCTTGGCATCATTTAAAGGAAGTTTCATTATATCAATATCAATATGGTGCTGTTTTAAAGTATTAACGATTTGATAGATTGTCGTTAAATTACGCAATCCTAAAAAATCCATCTTGATCAAGCCAAGGTCTTCAAGATATTCTTGTGTGAATTGCGTGGCTGTATTTTCTTCATCAATTCGGACTAAAGGGCAAACCTTTTCAATATCCTGATCACTTAAAACGACACCCGCCGCATGTACGGAAATGTGTCTAGGAAGGCCTTCCAGTGGAAGACATAATTCAAATAGTTCTCGATCCTTTTTGTCAGTATCAATCATTCTTTTAAAAGCTGGTATTTGCTGGTATGCCATCTGCAACGTCATATTTGGAGCATTTCCAATTAATTTACATAATTCATCTACTTTTCGTATTGGTATCGCAATGACCCTTGCGACATCACGAAGCACCTGCTTTGCCTTCAAAGTATTAAATGTGACAATATGAGAAACATGCCCAGCTCCATATTTTTCCTTTACATATTGGATTACTTCATCTCGTCTATCATCTGGAAAATCTGTATCGATATCAGGCATAGATACTCTATCCGGATTTAAAAACCTTTCAAACAATAAGTGATTCTTGATAGGATCAATATGTGTAATTCCCAAGCAATATGCAACTAATGAGCCAGCCGCAGAACCACGTCCTGGACCTACATAAATATCTTGACTTCTGGCATAACGAATAAAATCCCAAACGATCAAGAAATAATCCGTAAAGCCCATGGAGTTAATTACCGATAGTTCGTATTCTAGTCTTTTAACGTATTCTTCTGTTAGTTGGTTATTCAAGCGCTTTAAAAGACCTTTTTTACAAAGCTTGATTAAATATGTTTGAGAATCTATACCTAATTTATTTTCAAAGTGAGGAAGATGACTCTTTCTCATAGCTAATTGAATATTACATTTTTCAGCAATTTCTTCTGTGGCATTCAAATCTTCTTTATCATATATAGTATTCATTTCCTCTTGACTACGATAATAACGATCATACAATACATTCAAAGTTTGATCATGAATCGTAGTCTGTTTATCGATTGCTTTTAAGATTCTTTGTTTTTCTACATCTTCTTTAAATGCATAAAAAATTCTAGATAGAGCAACCGTCCTGCAACCACAGGCATGAGCGACTCTTTTTAAAATGACATTTTTATTTGCCCTATATTTTGAATCGTTCATCGCGATAGAAACATAAAAATCCGGTATATATTCATGACAATATTTTAAAATTTGTCCTAATTTTTCTAATTCATCATTATCAATATATTGTTCAAGAGAATCATCATCTCCTGCTGTTAATACTATGCAATCAGAAACATACTTAAGTAATATTTCCAACGAGACCTTTGATGAATCATTCATTAGTATCGAACTTAAGGCATAAAGATCTTGCAGACCTTTATCATTTTTAGCCAACAGAATAAAATCAAAAAATTGATCTAGATAAACAGAATCCACTTCTAAACCTACGATTGGATGAATTCCTTTCTCCTGGCAAAGTTTGATAAATTTCATAGTTCCATACATAGAACGTTTATCTGTCAAACAAGCATGATTAAAACCATACTTAATAGACATATCAACAATTTGTTCTATTCTAAATGGTGATTCTAATAATGAATATGCACTCCTAGTATGTAGATGAACCATAAATTCTCCTTCTTTGTATTTATTCTACCATAAACTCTAACAAACAAAAATGCCGAGGCTTTTCTCGACATTAACAACTATTCCCGCTCTAAACCTGTAACCTCTGTATTTTTAACAGTATCCTTAACCAGTTCATGTATATTCGCACTTGTTTATCTTTTTATAAAAAATCTCAAGTGTACTAAATAATTAAGATTTATCATTTTCTAATTTTTTTTTGTTCATAACATCAAACTCAATTATTAAGGTAAACAAAAAAAAGGACTTATAAAGAGTGCATATTTATGTTAGTTTTATGCCAAAACCCTTAAAAGTCCTTTATATAAAGCACTGGTGCCGACGGAGGGATTTGAACCCCCGACCTACTCATTACGAATGAGTTGCACTACCCCTGTGCTACGTCGGCTATTGAAAAAGAAGACTTAAGTCTTCTTTAATTAGTCTACCACGTAAGGCAATAAAGCCATCTGACGAGCACGTTTAATAGCTTTAGCCAACATTCTTTGGTATTTTGCACGAGTTCCAGTAACACGTCTAGGAATGATTTTTCCGTTAGCGTTAATGAAACGTTTTAATAATTCTACATCTTTATAGTCGATTTCTTTGATTTTGTTCTTTGTGAAATAACAAACTTTTTTACGACCCATACGTTGTTTTTTGAATGCCATAATTCTATCCTTTCTAGAATGGTAAATCATCACTGGCAATATCCAGTGTATCACTCGAATCAAATGTAGAACTGAATGAATCATCTACAGGTTGAGAATAGCTTGGCTGTTGTGGAGCCTGATATCCATATCCACTGTTTTGTTGATATCCTGTATTCTGAGATCCGGCATTTTTCGGTTCAAGGAATTGCACGCTGTCAGTAATAACTTCCGTAACATATACACGTTGTCCTTGCTGGTTGTCATAAGAACGTGTTTGAATACGTCCTTCAACACCAATCAACGAACCTTTATGCAAATACTGTGCCATTAAATCAGCTGTTTTGTTCCATGCTACGCAATTGATAAAATCTGCATCAGGCTGTCCTGGAGTCTGAACACGACGATTTACCGCAATTGTGTAGGAAACAACACTGGCACCACTTTGTGTTTTCCTTAATTCAGGATCTCTTGTCAAACGTCCTACCAATATTACACGATTAATCATGTTTTATCCTCTTGTTATTTTTCGTCTTCAGTTTTAACAACCATAATACGAACTACGTTGTTAGAAATACGAGACAAACGCTGGAATTCTGCAATACCTTCGTTGTTTGCAGTTACGTTGATAACTACATAGTGTCCCTTTTTCATGTGATCGATTTCATACGCAAACTCTTTGATTCCCCAGTCATCAACATTGTCGATTGTTCCCTGGTTGTTAGTGATTGTCTGGTGTAGACGATCCTGAACAGCCGTAAACTGAGCTTCATCTAAAGATGCGTTGATAATGTACATGATTTCATATTTCTTCATGATGTACACCTCCCTTTGGTCTTTTGGTTTCTTTATTCTCAAGAAACAGAGAGCAAGCGCAAACTTGCTTAAATATATTAACACGCAAGAAGATACTTGACAAGAATAATTCTCAAAAAATCAATCATTTATTTCATTACTTCTTCTAAATGAGACGTACAATGTGGACAGCGTGTAGCTTCAATATTAATTTCACTTTTACAAAACGGACACACTTTAACTGTTGGTGCTTTTTCCTCTTCTTCTTTTTTCTTAATCAAGTTGATGTTCATTAACTTATTGATTGCTTTTAATAAAACAAACAAGACAAGTGCTGTGATAAAGAAATTGATAACTGCAGTAATAAATGCATTAGCAAATCCTGCTACTTCTTGAATCGTATAAGCCTTAGCTCCAGTAATCACATCTAAGATTGGCTGAATACAATTCGTTGTCAAAGCAGTAACGATTCCTGTAAAACCGCTACCAATCAAAACACCGACTGCCATATCCATGACATTTCCTCGTAAAGCAAAAGTCTTAAACTCTTTAATAAAATTTTTCATATTTCTCTCCTAATTTAATGGTGCTATTATACATGGAACCAAATAAATCAGAAAGATTTTCTTTACTAACAGTCCCTTTTACTTACATTTTACGTTTCAATTTTACGAAATATGATAGAATATTGGCTGAAAGGAATTAAAATTATGAAAGATAAACTAACAAAATTAGAAATAAAATGGATAATGTATGATATTGGAAATTCAGCATTTATCCTATTGGTATCTACTATCTTACCAATTTACTTTAACTCTTTATCAAGTGCGGCCGGTATCGCCGAAAGCGATTATCTAAGCTACTGGAGCTATGCAACAAGTATTTCAACTTTGATTGTTGCCTTAACTGGACCAATCCTTGGAACCTTTGCCGATTATAAAGGAAACAAGAAAAAAGTATTCTTATTGAGCGCATTATTAGGTGCATTATCACTTGCATGCTTTTGGATTCCAGGATCTTGGCTTACATTCCTTATATTATTTGTAGTTGCCAAGGTGGCATATTCTTTATCTTTGATATTCTATGATTCTATGGTTGTCGACATTACGACCGAAGAGAGAATGGATAGTGTTTCTTCAAAAGGATATGCATGGGGTTATATCGGAAGTTGTATTCCTTTTTTGATCAGTTTAGTCTTTGTATTGATGTATGAGTCTATCGGCATCAGCATTACAACAGCAATGATGATTGCCTTTATCATCAATGCAGCATGGTGGATCTTATTTACTCTTCCATTAGCATTTAGTTATCACCAAAAATATTATATTGAACATAAATCCCACGTTGTACGTTCTACATTTTCAAGACTAGGTCAAACTTTGAAAAAAGCGAAAGAACAAAAGAAAATCTTCTTATTCTTGTTGGCGTTCTTCTTCTTTATTGATGGTGTTTATACAATTATCGATATGGCTACTGCTTACGGGACCAGTCTTGGTCTTGACACAACAGGATTGTTGCTGGCATTATTAGTAACCCAAATCGTTGCCTTTCCGGCAAGCCTTACATTTGCTGTATTAGCTAAAAAAGTTAATTCGGCAAAATTGATCAAAATTTGTATCATGGCTTACTTCCTTATTGCCGTATTTGCGATTCAGCTTGATAAACAATGGGAATTCTGGTTTCTTGCGGTAGCTGTTGGTTGTTTCCAAGGAGGAATACAAGCTCTATCAAGAAGTTATTACGCTAAAATCATTCCAGAGAATTCCAGCGGAGAATATTTTGGATTATTTGATATCTGTGGAAAAGGGGCAAGCTTTTTAGGAACATTCCTTATAGGGTTTGTTACCCAAATAACTGGATACCAAAATCTAGGTGTTGCGGTGATTTCAGTCATGTTCCTGATTGGTTATTATTTCTTTGATAAAGTAACAAAAATAGATTAGCGTTATTGAAATCAATAACGCTTTTTAATTATTACAAAAAAAAAACGCATCCATCTAGATGCGTTTCCCTACTTATTTTACATTTTCATTAAAAACCTGCACCGCAAGACAACCAAGCCCTGTATGAATTCCAACAGCAGATACAAGATCAATGATCTTTACTTTACTACCCTCAATTCTTGACTCAATTTTTGTAGCATATTCTTTGGCTGCCTGTGCTACATCAACATGTGCAACAACCATTGTATAATCTTTGTTAACACCTATATTTCGTAAGTGTTCAATAACCTTGTCTTGTGCTTTGGACATTGTTCTTACTTTATCCATTACATCTACTTTACCAGCAGTATCTTTATTAATATGTAAGACAGGTTTAATTTTCAATAACCCACCAAGCGTCGCAGCCATTGGAGTTAATCGCCCTCCGCGTTTCATATGTTGAAGATCATCACATAGAAGAATAGTTTCACAAGTTTCTGCTATGCGTTTTAATCGTTCAATGATTTTTTCTATAGACGTATTAGCTTCATACATTTCCTTGGCGATTTCGATCATTCTTTCTTGCAACACTGCGGTCACATAACAATCGACACCATAGAATTTTAAACCAACTTGATTGGCTATCATCTCCATCGCATCCATCGTGCCAGATAACCCTTTACAAATTGGAACACAGAAAACAGCATCATACCCTTTATTCTTGATTTCTTCAAACATATCCTGAATCTTTCCAAGTTTTGGCAAAGATGTCTTCATCAATTTCTGGCTGTGAAGATTTTCAATGACAGTAGAATATGCAATGGTTTCATATTCGTCATATGAAACACCTTCACACTCTACCTGCAAAGGAAGAGAATAAATTCCTTTTTCCATCATCTTACTTGGAGCAATACCTGTTCCTGAATCCGTTACAAATGCCACTTTCATTTTAAACACCTTTAACTTTCTTAATATACTGCACTGCAACTGCATGTAATCCGGTATGAGATGCAATAACCGCACAGATAGGCTGTCTTTGAATCGTTATATCATCATATTCTGCTCGCAGTTCTTCTAGCATATTCAATGCTTCTTGTTCATCTCTTGAATCCATGACAAACAACTCATAATCTTTGATATCTTTAACCGCTTTAATCACTAAAGAACAAGCTTTTTTTACGGCTTTAGAAGTAGTACGAACTTTATCACACACATCCACTTTTCCTTCTGTATTCTTAGAGACCTCTAGAATCGGACGGATTTTTAACATTCCACCTAGTTTTGCTGCCATTGGAGTTAATCGTCCTCCTCTAGATAAATGATCTAAATCTTGGCAAACCAAGAAACCCTGTGAGTTATCAACGCTATCCTTTAATCGTGCAATGATTTCATCTGGATGTACATTATCCTGCGCAAGTTTAGCTGCAGAAATTGCGAGATATCTTTCAACAGCTAATGTTGTATAGATATCTAAAGTATGCATCTTGATACCATGCCATTTTGCTGAAGCCTGGATTGCCTGATTAGTTCCAGAAAGACCACTGGATAACGTAATCAATACAACATCGGTTACGCCTTCTTCTTTATATTGATCAAATTTTTCTTCGATCATTCCTAATGGAGGCATGCTTGTCTGAGGAAGGAACCCTCTATCTATAAAATCATAAAGCTCTTCGACAGTTAGATCAATACCATCTAAATATGCTTTGTCTTCAATAATAACCTGTAAAGGTAAAAAATCTAATCCATATTCAGCAGCCTGTTCTTTAGTAAGACCAGATCCGCTATCTGTTATTACTTTTACTTTCATAATCCACCTCTTTAATGGTTCCATACTACCACGATTTTGAATACAAGACAATTTGATATTTTCACAAATTATCCAGTATGTATCTGTGTTATAATTGCTATAGCAATAAACAATAGAGGTACTCATATGAACAGTTTTATTACGTTTGAAAATGTTAAAAAAACATATACGATGGGTGAAATAAAAATTCACGCCTTAGATGGAGTTTCTTTTACGATCGATGAAGGAGAATTCGTCATTATTGCCGGTGCTTCTGGAGCCGGAAAAAGTACCATATTAAATCTATTAGGTGGTATGGATACGGTCAGTGAAGGAAAAATTATCGTGGATAGCAAAGAAATCTCGAGTTATTCTGACAAAGAAATGACTTTTTATCGTAGATACGATGTCGGTTTTGTCTTCCAGTTCTATAATTTAATTCAAAACCTAACACTTAAAGAAAATGTAGAACTCGCAACTCAGATCTGTAAAAACCCTCTCGACATCGTAGAAACCATTAAATCTGTTGGTTTGGAAGAAAGAATCAATAACTTCCCTAGTCAGCTTTCGGGTGGCGAACAACAAAGAGTTGCCATCGCAAGAGCGCTTGCGAAAAACCCAAAATTACTCCTGTGTGATGAACCGACCGGAGCTCTTGACTACCAGACCGGTAAACAAGTTTTGAAAGTCTTACAGGATACATGCCAAAAACAGAAAAAAACGGTTATTGTCATCACACACAATTTAGCCTTAACACCTATTGGAGATAAGATCATTAAAGTAAAAAGTGGAAAGATTGAAAGCATTGAAATCAATGATACCCCAATGGATGTAGACAGGATTGAATACTAATGCCTAAAGTATTTTTAAAGAACATTCTGCAGGAAATACGCCATTCATTTGGACGATTCTTCTCAATATTATGTATCGTTATGATTGGTGTTGCCTTTTTTGCAGGCGTCAAAGCCAGTGCCCCCGATATGAAATATAGCGCTGATCAATATTTTGACAAATACAATGTTCAAGATATTCAAGTCTATTCCACTCTAGGACTTACTCAAGATGATCTAAAAGAAATCAAAAAAATAGATGGTGTTGAAGATGCAGAAGCTGTATTTTCTATTGATACACTAACACAAAAAGATTCAACACAGCTTGTCATGAAAGTCATTTCTCTGGCCGACGATCAATCTATCAACAAAGTTCGTCTAGTAGATGGCAGAATGCCAGAAAAAGAAAATGAATGCATTATTGAAGCAGGATCCGTCTCAAACCAGCTCTTTGGAAATTTTGAGATTGGAGATACGATCACACTTACCAGCGGAACAGAAGATGATCTATCCAATACATTAAAGAATACAGAATATACAGTCGTCGGAACTTGCTACAACCCAAATTATTTGAGTTATGAAAAAGGCTCTTCATCCATTGGTAATGGTGAAGTTGGCAATTTCATGTACGTAAAAGATTCAAACATTAAAGCTGATTATTTTACTGAAATCGATGTAACGGTAAAAGGCGCTAAAGATATCAATACATATGACGATGCCTACTTTGATTTAGTTGAACCTGTTGTCGATAAAATTGAAGCTATTGCCGATGATCGAATTGATGCCAAAATCGCAGAAAACCAAAAAGAAATTGACGATGCACAAAAAAAGCTTGATGAACAAATTAATGATGCACAAGCACAGATCGATGCTGGATATTCACAAATACAAGACGGTTATGCTCAGATTCAATCTAACGAGCAACAACTTGCAAGTGCCAAGGCACAGTTAGATAGCGGATGGGCCGAATATTATCAAAATGTAACCGTATTGGAGAACATCCCAACACTAGAACAAGCCATAGCACAAATTGAACAAGGTGAAGCCAGCCTACCTGGGCTTCAAGCTAATCTGGATTCTGTAAATAACGGACTAGCTGAAATGGAAGATTATTACAATCTTGCAATTCAAAACTATGATCAACTCGTA
>CAMJQJ010000051.1 GCA_946408025.1 uncultured Faecalitalea sp. | reverse complement strand
CACCGAGATCTACACTCTTTCCCTACACGACGCTCTTCCGATCTAATGCTAGATAGTTTTGCGTGCTGGCTATGAGGACAATTATCAATAAATTGTGCATAATCATGAAGCAAGGCGGCAATTTTTGCCTTTTCTGGTTTTACTCCACGGCTTATTGCCAAAAAGGTGATGCATGTATCAACACTTGCGGTATGGCTGATAGCAGCTATGCGCAAGGGTTCATACTGGATTTCTGCAAATTTTGAGTATACGTAATCTTTAACTAGTTCATATCGTCTCATTTTGTTCACCCATATTATTATACGATGATTTCTTTTAAAGCGTGAATTTTTTTCGTATAAAGTATGTGATATACATTTATTTCATTGGATAATGTTATCTCATGGGCAATTTCATTGAGTTCATCAACTGCATTTTCCATAGCAACCTCATGTCCGGAATAGGCAAAGATCGAAATGTCGTTTTATTTAAAGGTTCTTTTATCTTTTGATATTTTTCCAGTAGATAGTCAGGTTCGGCAGAGGGCAGGATTAATTAGATTCCAATATCTTAGACTTTTAATAAGGATTCTTTTGTTATTTGTTAAAATTCTGTCAATATCAAGTATGGTAGCTTTAATATATTTTTACTCTGTTTATATAAATAAAAAAAGCACTTATGTGCTTTTTGTAGGTTTATTCAGTAACAACTGTTACATTGTTAGCTTGCTGACCGCGATCGCTTTCAATTACATCGTAGGTAACTGTCTGTCCTTCTTCAAGAGTTTTAAACCCTTCTGCATTGATTGATGAATAATGAACAAACACGTCTTTGCCTTCTTCGTTTGTAATGAAACCATACCCCTTTTCGGCATTAAACCATTTTACTTTTCCTGTGCTCATACATTTACCTCCTGGATTATTGCCATAAATTATGATTGTTTTGATAGATAGGGGTGTATTGTTTATACATATATCTAGGCAATCTAATAAATACTGATAATCCTCTACACATCATTATTTTAGCATTCATAGACCGTTTTGTCCATGTTTTATGCATGGGCTAAAAGGATAGAAAAAAGTGAGAAATGTTAATAATTTTTTAGAAAAAATAGATAGTCACCTGTGCTTTTTTTTACTATAATTAAGATATATAAAGGAGGAATCATTATGTTAATTCCTGATGAAAATCTTGGGTATGTCGTTTCTAGAACTCTACGAGTTAAACCGGATGAACTGACCCCTGAATTGATGACACAAATTACACGGTTAGAAGCACCAAATCATGAGATTCGCTCATTAGAAGGACTACAATATGCAGAGAATCTTGAATATATGGATGTTTCAAATAATCAGATTGAAACTTTAGATCCTATTCGTGATCTAAGAAATCTTGAAATTCTTGATGTTTCCAGCAACCAGTTAAGAGACATTCAGGCACTTCACGGATTTAGACAATTGAGAAAATTGAATATTTCCAGAAATAATTTGTATACAATGGATATTTCGTCAATTGCAGCAATGATTGATCTTGAATCTTTGAATCTTGAAAAGGCAAAGGTTGATTCATTAGAATATTTGGAAAGATGTAAGAAACTTCAGGAAGTTAGTATCAATACGGAAAACGGTCCTTTTAGTTATGCAATATTAGGAACACTTAAACATCTAAAGAAATTGAATATGCGAGGAATGCGATTATTCAATATCGAGGATTTGACATATTTATCAAGTGTAGAAGTATTGGATCTTTCAACGAACTTAATGAGTGATTTGTCTCCGTTGTTGTCAATGCAGAACTTAACGGAATTAAATCTTTCAAACTGTCCTTATATTAGTGACTATTCCGTTTTGACGCAATTTCCAAATCTTAAGAAATTAAATATTTCTTTTAATAAGACAAAAGATTTTACTTTCTTAAAAGATCTATCTAGTTTGGAAGAACTGGCAATGGAACAAACTGGATTCAGTGATATGACTCTATTGAACCAAATGAGCAATCTTAGAAAACTGGATATTTCTAAAAATGAATTGAGTAATGTTCATAAATTCAAGAATGCCTCTAATTTAGTTGAATTTAAAGCAAGATTCTGTCAGTTAACAGATATTGATTTCTTGAAGAAAGCTAAGAAATTAGTCACATTGGATCTCTTCTCAAACCGTATTCAGGATATTTCATTGTTAAAAGGAGCAAATGAAATGGTGGAATTGAATGTAGGTAGAAACGCAATCAAAGACATCACTTGTCTAAAAGATATGAAACAATTGGAGATCCTTTCATTAGAAAATAACGATGTTACCGATATTACGCCTTTAAAAGAATTAGAGAATCTATGTGATATCGATCTATATAATAATATCATCACAGATTTAAGACCATTGACAAACTTGAAACTGATTTCTTATTTAAGATTGGATCACAATGCGATTACAGACCTAAGTCCTTTGGCTAATTTGCGTTTTTTACGTTCATTAACATTGAAGGCAAACTATATAACGGATGTAAGTCCATTAAAAGATCTGACTTTGTTGGAGGCACTTAGATTGGATGATAATCCTATCGAAGATACTTCTGTTCTTGAAAGCATGGAGTTCTACGAAAAGTACACGAAATAAGCTGCTTATGCAGCTTTTTTTAGTGCCTGATTAAAAATAGTATTATTTTAAACTAGGTACTTGACAATACAAAGTAGTATGCTTATTATAATAGTGTAAGAGGTGATATATATGAACCCAAGAGCTGTAATATATTGTTCAAAACACGGATCAACAAAACAGATTGCGAAAATGATTGCAGACAAATATAATCTGCCTTTGATCAATATCATGCACATTAATGGTTATTCGTTTCAAGAAGTGCCTGTTATCTTTTGTGGATGGATCAAAAAAGGAAAGATCCAAGGTTTGGTTAAAGCAGAAAATTTGTTCTCTTGCATTGAAATCGTAGCAGTCGGATCGATGCCATGCAATGAAAGCTCAAGATTAAAACTTAAGTATGAAAACAACATTGATAAACAAATCTTTACGTATGTTCAGTCAAAGCCATACATTGAGCCAACATTAAAGGAGAAAATCTGGATCTCATTATTTGAACCTTCTTTGCAGAAACGTTTCATCGGAAAGGAGATCAATATAGAACATGAATACACAGTTTAAAAAAGGTGTTCTAGAATTGATCGTTCTTCAATCAATATCTCATAAAGATTTATATGGATATCAGTTAGTTACTAAAATATCTGAAGTAGTCGATGTTAATGAAGGAACGATTTATCCTCTTTTAAAAAGACTGTTGAACGATCATCTACTGGAGTCGTATTTAAAAGAATCAACGGAAGGCCCTCCTCGTAAGTATTATCATATTACGGCTGCAGGAATTTCCAAATATCAGGAACTTTTGAAAGAATGGAATGAATTCTCAAAACGAGTTAGTGACTTTTTGGAGGAAGAGAACAATGAATAAGCAAGAGTTTTTAAATCAATTAGAAAAGAAATTGGACCGTATCAATGAGGCTGAAAGAAAAGATATTCTTATGGAATACGGAACATATATCGATGATAAAATGGCAACAGGTGTTTCAGAAGAAGATGCAGTTTCTGGTTTTGGAGATGTGGATGAATTGGCTGAGGAAATCCTAGACGCTTATAAGATTAATACGGATAATGTGCAGACAAAGGTTGATAAGACACTGGATAAAGTTTATGTTCGCTCAGAAAGTTTATTAAATCGTTTGGGTAATCTCTCTGTGAATGATTTCTTCCATATTGTGTTTGATGCCTTCGTACTGTTAATTATCTTATTTATAGGAAAAGTTTTGATCGTGGATCTTTTAGGAAATCTATTTATATCGCTATTATTTAGCTTTTCAGGAGGATATTTAAGTTTTATTGAAAACTTGTTAGAGTTTTTATGGGCTATTGTCTACTTTTTAGCAGGTGTCTTCTTCTTTTTCTCCGTTATGTCTAGACGAATCAATCGTTATAAAAATAAAGCTAGTATTCGCCAAGTTGGTGTGATGGAGGATATTAAGAATACTTGGAATCAGGAATCTCGTGCATTAGTAAATGGTAATGATGATAATGAAGAAAAACTTCCTCCTTTGCCAAAGGATCGTGCCCCTCTTTATCATCAGCGTATGAAAACACCTCCGATCAATAACGAAGGAACTCATATTCTTGCTAAGATCTTGATTGTCATGGTGGCTATTCCGGTTGTCATCGCCTTAATTTCATTTAGTGTAATATTCTTCGCAATGATTTTTGTCAGTATCACACAACAGGCAACAAGTATTGGATTATATTTAATATTCTTAGGTTTGATTTGCGGTTCCATCAGCGTACTTTGGTTTTTGGTTCATGTATGGCCTAAAAAAGAGGTGAAGACAGATGCGTAAAATAATCATACTATTTGTTGTCTCAGTAATTGTTCTATTCAGTGGGTGTTTTATATTCGCTGCTGAGGTGAGCCAGATTGATTCAATTGAACAGATAGAAAAAAGTACAGCTAAGAGTGAAACGTTAAAAATGAATGATAAAACTAAAACAGTTGTTATAGATACATCTATATATAATCGAGCAGATGATTCAATTGTTGGTGACGTATATATAACTGAGTGTCGTGAGGATTCTAGTTTAGCCCCAAATGAAGTGATACTAGAATATAATGATAAATTTAAAACGGAAACACACGAACTTGGTGATACGACAGAAATTAATTTTTCTACGGAATTGTCATGGTTGGATATTAACGGTAATGGGACCCGTAATTTTGATGATTATTTAGAAATTTGGAAGACTAAAAAAGTAATATATCAAAAGTATGATGCAGATTATTTTGATGTTAATATTCGTTATGGATCCAATGTACAGGTATTGGATAAATATAGTGAAGAGTATCAAAATGAATATTTAGATACGGGAGAACAATATTATTGATGATTTGTAGAAAAGAAGAGAAACTATTAAATAGTTACCTCTTCTTTTTTTACATTCTGTGCTAAAATGTTTCTAGCGAGGTAGTTATGAAAAAACATTCAATGGAAAAAGATTGGCAAAATTTATTAGACGATATCTTGTTTTCTAGAACGAATGTGATTTGCGATGTTTTGGATGCTGGTAAGGATGTATACAGGACCTGGTTCAAGACAGATTCAGTCAACAATACTCCTTTGCATAGAAAGAAGGAGAGGAATAGAGCAGATGGAACAGAAGATATTATCAAGTAGAGCACGATTTGCTCAAATCTTATCCATTTTACATAAACATCATATTGAAAAAGGAATTGATCCTGTTAAATTTCGTGAAATATTAGAAGACCTTGGTCCAACTTTTGTGAAAATTGGACAAATTATGTCTACACGACAGGACATGTTTTCAGAGCGCTACTGTAAAGAGTTAATGAAACTTAGAAGTTCTGTCACACCAATGGATTTTGATACGGTACAAACAATCTTAAATGAGGCGTATCAAAAACCTTGGACAGATATTTACGAATGCATTGATATGGAACCATTAGGCTCTGCCTCGATTGCACAGGTTCATTTTGCTCAATTAAAGAATGGACAATCTGTTGTTTTGAAAATACAGCGTCCTTATATCTATGAGCGAATGGAACGAGATGTAAGTTTATTGCGAAAAGCTGTCAAGGTATTGAATCTTTCGGATATTGTGAGTTCAGTGATTGATCTAGATATGGTGATCGATGAATTTTGGACAGCGGCAAAGCAGGAAATGGATTTTACCAATGAGGCAATGTTTGCCAAGAGGTTTAAACGTCTTTTTAAAGACTGCAACTTTGTTTATGCACCAAAAATTTATGATGAGTATACAACACATCAAGTTTTGGTCATGGAATATATTGAAGGAATCGAAATATCCGACATAGAAAAGTTAGATAGCGAAGGGTATGATCGAGTAGAGATTGCTGACAAACTTGCGTATAACTATATTTCACAAGTTATTGAGTATGGTTTCTTTCATGCAGATCCACATTCAGGAAACTTGCGGATCCGAGATGATAGAATCGTATGGATTGATTTTGGAATGATGGGAATCTTGGAAAGAAAAGATCGTGAATTGATGAAAGACGCAGTTCGAGCTTTGGCTTTACGTGATACGAGTAAATTGGTGGATACGATATTGACGCTCGGTATTGTAAATCAGGAGATAGATTATCCGGCTTTTACCAATGAGATTGAAAGGTTTATGAACCAATATTTAAATCTTTCTTTTTCTGAAATGGATCTTGGTGTTATGGTTCAAGATGTCTTTACTATTTGTCATCATTATCACATTGCTTTACCAAAGGGGATCTCTATGTTGGCAAGAAGCATGATGACAATAGAAGCAACCTTGAATGATTTGGATCCTTCGTGTAATATGATGAAGATCATTGCGAATCACAAAGCAACCTTAACACATGTAGATGTAGGAAAAGAAGCTAAAAAAATCGCATCAAAATCAATTGATGCATTTGTTAAAGGATTGGATCTGAGTGTTCAATCTAGCGATGTGTTAAAGATGGTACAGCGTGGTCAATTGAAAGTGAACTTAAATCTTATGGGTTCAGAACAACCGATTGCCAAGATTGATAGAATGATCAATAGGCTTATCATCTGTATTTTGATTGCAGCCTTGTTGATGGCATCATCTTTGATTTGTACAACGGATATGGATCCTAAGATACTAGGCATACCTGCTTTGGGATTTGTTGGATTCATGAGTGCACTTGTGATGTCGATTTGGTTGTTTTTCAAGATGTTGCAGCTTCATCGAAGAAATAAATCGTTTTAAAGGGGAGTTTGAATGAAGAAAAAAATAGGAACTTATATTGTATCATTGCTTATCATTGTTCTTACATTAGGGTACGATCAATGGACAAAGCATATTGTAGAACAGAGCATTCAATTAAATGAAAGAATAGAAGTTATTAAAAACTTCTTTTATCTTACATATGTTCAAAATACAGGAGCAGGCTTTAGTTTGTTCGAAGGCTTTGGCATGACATTCTTTGCGATCGTAACAATCGTTGCCTTGATTTTGATTGGTTATATATACTTTACGTTAAATGACTATCGCTATCAGCTTGCCTTGGCACTTGTCTTTTCTGGGGCAATAGGAAATTTTATAGATCGATTAGTCCTGGGTTATGTTCGAGATTTTTTTAGTTTTTACATTTTTGGATCGCCTTTTCCTGTCTTTAATGTTGCCGATATATGTATCACGATAGGGTTTGCGATACTTTTGATCATTTATATATTTGATGAATATAAGGAGAAAAAAAGATGGAAATAAGGGAATTTATCATAGATGATGAAAATGCCAAGATCCGTGTTGATAAGGCAGTCGCATCACTTTTGGATTTTTCAAGAAAGCGAGTAAAGGATATCTTGGATGAAGGAAATATTTTAGTGAATGGGAATCCCTGCAAAGCAAGTTATATATTGCAGGAAGGAGATCATTTGTTAGTTAATATTCCAGAAGTTCAATCTCTAGAAGTATTGCCGGAGAATATTCCTCTGAATATTGTATATGAAGACGACGATGTAATCGTGATCAATAAACCAAAAGGAATGGTTGTTCATCCTGCCTTTGGACATGTTTCTGGCACTTTGGTCAATGCTTTGATGTATCATTGTAAAGATCTAAGTGGTATAAATGGTGTTATGCGTCCAGGAATTGTTCATCGTATTGATAAGGATACATCTGGTCTTCTTGTTGTGTGTAAGAACGATAAAGCGCATTTAGCTTTAAGTGAACAATTATCGAATAAAACTTGTCATCGAGAATACTTGGCTATCGTTCATCATCCATTCTCTCATGAACACGGAACGATTAATGCCCCGATTGGTCGCGACGAAAAAGATCGCCAGAAGATGGCAGTAACGGCCAATAATTCCAAAGAGGCAATCACACACTTTACTGTATTGGAAAACTTTAAGGACTATGCATTGGTGCGTTGTCGTCTTGAAACAGGACGAACACACCAGATTCGCGTCCATATGCAGTATATAAAACATCCAATTGCCGGAGATCCTAAATATGGTTACCGCAAAACAATTGATGCCAACGGGCAATTGCTTCATGCTTGTAAATTGGAGTTTGTTCATCCAACGACAAAGGAACATATGAGCTTTGAAGTAGAACCGGATCAAACTTTTAAAGATATATTAGAGAAATTAAGAAAAGGAGATTCTGTATGAAAAGAACCGATATACTAAGTTGGGATGAATATTTTATGAGCATGGCACATTTAAGTGCTAAAAGATCAAAAGATCCAAATACTCAAGTTGGAGCCTGCATTGTGAATTCACAAAAAAGAGTAGTTGGTCTTGGCTACAATGGCTTTCCCAAAGGGTGCGATGACAATGAATTTCCATGGGCTAGGGATGGTGAATTTTTAGATACGAAGTATCCTTATGTCGTACATGCAGAATTAAATGCAATTCTCAACAGCATACAGGATCTAAACGGTTGCACGATTTATGTCTCTTTGTTTCCATGTAATGAGTGTGCGAAGGCAATTATTCAATCAGGTATCAAATGTGTAGTATATGAAAGCGATAAGTATGCTGGGACGGAAGCCAATATTGCTTCTAAAAAGATGTTTCGAGATGCTGGGGTTGAACTAGTTCAATTAACATATGAAATTACAGTAGACGTAAATGTAAAAAAGAGTGCGCAAAACTTATAACCGCTTACATAGGTTTTTTAGTAGTATATTTATAAAATCATGATACAATATTATCATGATTTTTATTACAGGGGATACGCACAGGGAATTGGATATACATACGATCAATCCTAGGGAATTTGTTGAAGGAAGAATGTTAACTCGTGACGACTATGTCATTATCTGTGGTGATTTTGGATGTATCTGGGATGGGGGTTCCGGAGATCGATTTTGGTTGAACTGGTTAGAATCTGAAGGTTGGAACACGTTGTTTATTGATGGTAATCATGAAAACTTTGATGTGTTAAATCAATATCCCGAAGAAACTTGGCATGGAGGTAAAGTTCATCGTATTCGTTCAAATATTTTTCATTTGATGCGTGGAGAAGTTTTTGATATAGAAGGGAAACGATTCTTTACTTTTGGTGG
>CAMJQJ010000050.1 GCA_946408025.1 uncultured Faecalitalea sp. | reverse complement strand
TGATCTAGCAACAATTCAAACTTATGCAAAATTATATGACGTGAATTTTCAAGATCTTATTCACACAGATCTTTCTAAACATAACCATCGAACAAAAGTTATTTTTGATGAAGTAATCTTTGATAAAAGAGATAAAACGATGATCATCCTGAATGGAACAAAAGGAGCTTACGATTATCGAAAATGCATTTCCTGCAAAATTTTAAATGAAGATTCTCATTATAAAGGCAAAGAAAAACCTTTCACCCATACTTTTATTGACCGAAAGATCCAATCAAGAATCATATTTGAACCTACCTTCTACATCGGCTTAAAAATCACCTTAAAAGACAAGCAAGAACTAGCTATCTACACATCAAAAGAAAAAACATATAGCGGAACCGATCAATATAAAATAGACCACGCCAGAGCCAAAGATATCAAATCATTCATCGATAAAATCATAAAAAAATATAATTACTAAGGATGTGATTTCATGACTTACTTACCTGAAAACCTTAAATATTTAAGACAAAAACAAAATTTATCTCAAACCTCTTTAGCAAAACATCTATTCGTAACTCACCAAACCATATCGAATCACGAAAATGGAAAATCTGAGCCTGATTTAAAGATGATCCAAAAATATGCTAATTTTTATCATATCGATTCACATGACATGATTTACAAAAACATTTCAAAGCATAAAAAAAGTTCCTTAAAAATTTTTGACGAAGTAATATTTGATAAAAGAGACAAAACCATGACTATTCTAAACGGCAGCAAAGGAACGTATGATTATAGACAAATAAAAAAATGCGAGATCTTGCATGAATTAGCACGTTATAAAGGAAAAACAGAACCTTTTAAGCGTTTCATTGTCGCTGGAGTCGAATGGATGACCCAAGCAAATATTTTAGAAAGAGCCTTCTATGTCGGCTTAAAAATCACCATGAAAGATAATACGATACTAGGTATTTATACATGCAACCAAGCCACTCACATTCAAACTGATATCCATATCAAAGGATATAAAGAAGCCAAACAAATCAAAGACTTTGTCGATAAGATCATACGCAAATATAAAGAATATTGATATGAGATTTGGTATAATAAAAACCAGGAGGAAACCACAGTTAATAACTGTGACTAAATAACACTTATGTACTATGGAAATATAAAAAAACATGATATCGCTGATGGTGAAGGCGTTCGTGTAACTCTATTCGTATCCGGATGCACCAATCATTGCCCAAACTGCTTCCAACCAGAAACATGGGATTTCAACTATGGGAAGCCTTACACAAAACAAACCGAAAATGAAATCATGGAAGCATTAAAGCCATCATATATCAGCGGTTTAACATTATTAGGTGGTGAACCCTTTGAACCAGAAAATCAAAGAGAACTTGTTCACCTATTAAAAAGAGTTCGCAAAGAATTACCTAACAAAACTATTTGGAGTTATACCGGATTTGTGCTAGATCAAGATTTGCTTGAAGGTGGAAGAAAGCATTGTGAAGTTACCGATGAAATATTATCTTATCTAGATGTTTTGGTGGACGGTCCTTTCATCGAATCTAAGAAAAACATTTCCCTTGCCTTTCGTGGCAGCGAAAATCAAAGAGTGATTGATATGAAAAAATCATTAAAGGAGCAAGAAATCATCCTTTATCTAGAATAAAAAAAATCGATTTCGCTACTATGCGTCATCGATTTTTTTATTAACGAATTTCTAAAGGTTCATACCCTTCTTCTTTTACTGCATCAAGTAAAATTTTATTATCAATTTCTTGTTTCATTTCTATTTCAGCTGTTTTAGAATCAAGATCCACATTAACACTTACCACACCATCAATACTTTCTAAAGCTTTTTTTACGTGCCTTACACAATTTTGACACATCATTCCATCTACAATCATAGTTTTTTTCATCATTTTTGTATCCTCCTTATCTATGATAGCTTCTTCTTTTATATCTATTTTTTTAGGTTCAAAAAAGCGTAATCTCAACGCATTTGTAACAACACAAACTGAGCTTAAAGACATAGCCGCTGAACCAAGCATCGGCGATAACAACCAGCCAAATAGCGGATAGAAAACGCCTGCAGCTACAGGAATTCCTAAAAAATTATAAAAGAAAGCCCAAAACAAATTCATCTTAATATTTCGAATGACCGAAACACTTAAATCAATTGCGGTATTAACATCTAACAATGAGTTTTTCATCAAAACGATATCCGCCGAATCAATCGCAATATCTGTTCCTTTTCCAATGGCTACACCAACATCGGCACGCATCAACGCTGGAGCATCGTTAATTCCATCTCCAACCATCATCACTTTACGATTCTGATCTTGTAATCTACGAATTACACTCTCTTTGTCAGCAGGTAGAACATCAGATATCACTTCATCAATATTTAAACCTTTTCCAACTGCATTTGCGGTTCTTCGATTGTCTCCTGTCAGCATGACTACATGAAGTCCTTTTTGTTTGAATTCTTGAATAGCCGCTTTACTTGAATCTCGAATTGTATCTGCAACCGCAATGATTCCAATAATTTCGCTTGTACTTGCAAAGATCAAAGGTGTTTTTCCTTCATCTGCTAGATCAACTACATCTTTCTCTTTAAAAGAAACTCCCTTTTCTTTGATAAATGAAGAATTCCCGGCAAAATAAGTTTTTCCTTCCACTTTTGCCACAACACCTTTTCCACCAACTGCTTCAAAATTCTCAACCTTCTTTAATTCAAGATGCTTTTGTTTCGCTTGATTCAAAATCGCTAATGCCAAAGGATGTTCGCTTCCTTGCTCAATAGAGGCTGCCAAAGAAAGAAAATCATCATCTGTCATACTTTTATATTTTATAATGTTTTGAATTGAAGGTCTTCCAGATGTAATTGTACCCGTTTTATCTAATACGATCGTATCAATGCTATGCAAAGTTTCCAGACTTTGAGCTGATTTGATCAGAATTCCTTGACTCGCTGCTTTACCAGTACCTACCATAATAGCAACTGGCGTCGCCAACCCCAAAGCACACGGGCAAGATATAACTAACACACTGATTGCATTCGATAAAGCAAATTCAAAGCTCTGCCCTAAAATCAACCATACAGCCGCTGTAACAATTGCAATTGCTATCACAATGGGAACAAATACTCCACTTACTTTGTCTGCTAAACGAGCTATTGGCGCTTTTGAGTTTCCTGCCTCATCGACCAATCGAATAATTTGCGCTAGTGTGGTATCATCGCCGACTTTTAGCGCTTCAAATTTAAATGATCCATTTTGGTTTAACGTTGCAGAAATAACCATATCTCCTGGACGCTTTTCAACCGGTATACTTTCTCCAGTAATTGTTGATTGATCTACATAACCAATACCAGAAACAATTTTTCCATCTACCGGAATTTTTTGCCCCGGCTTGATAACAACGATATCGCCTTGTAATACTTCCGATGAAGATACTAAGATTTCTTTTCCATCACGTATCACAGTAGCACTTTTTGGAGCGAGATCGACTAATTTACTTAAAGCATCCGTTGTTTTAGATTTAGATCGAGACTCTAGATATTTTCCTACACTCACTAATGTTACGATCATTGCAGCTGATTCAAAATACAGAGCATGCATCGCATGATGTACCACTTGCATATTTCCATAGCCAAAACCATATGCCATTCTATATACCGAATACAAGCCGTATATATATGATGCCAAAGATCCGATTGCTACAAGTGAATCCATATTTGGAGCTTTTTTCATCAAAGCCTTAAATCCATGAATAAAAAAATGATTTTGGATAAAGAGAATAATCGTTGCCAATAAGAGCTGGCTCATGCTAGAAATCATTGCATTTTCTTCACCTGCTAAAATAGGAATCCCGATCATTGGCCCCATTGAAATCAACATTAAAGGAATAAGCAAAAGTAAAGAGTATATCAATCTTAATTTAGCCTTGTTCTGTTCATCCTCAACACGTTTTTGTCGAGCTTCCCATTCCTGTTTGAATCCAGAAACTTCCCCTTGCTTTCCTTTTACATTTGCGCTATATCCAATATTTTCAACAGCTAGAGAGATTGTGTTTTCATTTACTATGTTTTCATCATACTCTACCTTCATAGAATTTGATAACAAAGATACATCTACTTTTTTTACACCATCTAATTTTAAAACACATTTTTCCACATTTGCCTGACACGCTGCACACGTCATGCCTCCAACATCAAACTGTTTCTCTTTCAAAAGTAACACCTACTTCCTATTTCAATTTCTTAATTAATTCCATAACTTCTACCATAACCTCTGGATCATCCATTTTCACTTTCTCACGTACGCACGTTTCTAAATGTTCCTTTAAGATAATATATCCTACCGATTGAAGAGCACTCTCAATCGCCGAAACTTGGATAAGTATATCTCCGCAATATCGGTTTTCATCCAACATTTTTTCGACTCCATTTAATTGTCCAATGATACGATGAATACGTTTTTTTAAATTAACTAATTCTTTTTCATCTCTAGGTTGATGTTTATATTTACATTCCATATACCAATACCCCATATATGTATATTATATCTCCTTGTCTTTATTCTCTCAAGCAAAAAGACCGAAGAATTATCTTCGGTCTTTATTTACAAATCATACTTTTTGAAATATCTTTCAAGCTTTTTGCGCCACACATCTCCATTGCATCTTTTAATTCAGATCCAATCTTATCTACAAGTGCCTGTATTCCTTCTTGAGCTCCTCCATAAACCGCATTCACAAATGGACGTGCAATAATAACTCCATCTGCGCCTAAGGCCAAGGCTTTAAAAACATCAGTTCCGCTACGGATTCCACCATCAACCAATATCTTCATATCCTTTCCTACCGCTTCTACGATTTTTTCTAATACATTAGCAGTAGCTGGACAACTATCCAATACTCTTCCTCCATGATTAGAAACAACAATAGCACTCGCTCCGGCTTCCTTTGCCTTTAAAGCACCATTAACAGTCATGATTCCTTTTACAATAAAAGGCACTGGTGTTTGATCAATAATTTCTTTTAGTTCTTCCACGCTTTTTCTTCCGGCTGGTGGAACAGAGCCTTTCAAAAATGGCAAACCTGCGGCATCGATATCCATTGCGATAGCAAAAGTATCCGAATCAATAGCAAGTTTTAATTTTTCCATATAAACTTCTTTATTCCATGGTTTTATTGTCGGAATACCCATGCCACCATTTTTTTTGATCGCTACTGTGATATCCTGCATGATTTTAGGATCTTTTCCATCTCCACAAAAAGCAACAATTCCGGCATCTTTACAACCTTCAACCAAAACATTATTGTATTTTTCATCATCATATAGATCTCCGTAATGCAACTGTACTGCTCCTACAGGACCTGCAAAGAAAGGATATTTAAATGTTTTTCCAAAAATATTTAAACTTGTATCTGGTTCAACATTCTCTACTATCGTATCCATATTTAGAAATATTTTCTGCCATGCATCATAATTTCGAATAGCAGTTTCTCCAACACCTTTTGCTCCTGGGCCTGGAATTTGATTTCTACAAGCTTTTCCGTTACAAACTGGGCAACTTTTACAATAAGGACCCATAACTTCTCTAGATTTCTTTAGTACCTCTTCATATGTCATAAAAAAACTCCTCCAAACATGTCTATTATATAGTTTGAAAGAGTTTACTTCCACTAAAAATTAACAACCAAATTCTTCTAAATCTTTAGAAATAAATTTCTTGCCATTGAATTCCATCATTGATTTAAATCCACAATTTTTGATCAAATCCAATGACTCTTTATAACCACAATCCAATTTGAATCGATTATGGCAATCGCTGTTCAATAAAATTTTTCCACCTTTTTGATTAATATATTCTAACAATAATTTCTGAGGATACGGTGTTTTTCGATATCCTCTTGCGATTGCTCCTGTATTAACTTCAAATATTTTATCAGCAGCAATTAATGCATCTATACATTCTTTAGCCAAACCCAAATACTCTGGGTCATCAAAACAGATAAAAGATTCATCTTCATTAAATTTTGTCAATAGATCTATGTGCCCAACAATATCAACTTCATCCATATTCGCTATTTTTTTTACTTCATCATAATAAACTTTAGCAAACGTCAAAAAGTCTCCACAAAGTTCAACAATCTTCTCAGTTGTCTTTTTATCCATATCTACCGCTATAAATTGATCTGCGACTTCTGCAAAATGAACACTCCCAATAATATAGTCAAATGGATCATTCTTCTCAAAACGCATGCCCAAAACATCCTGTTCAATACCTAAATAAACTGATATTTGATCTTTGTATTTTTCTTTTACCCTTCGTACATCCTGTATGTACTTCTCCATTTCATCAAATGGCATAGAATAATCATCTATACTGCAATATCCATGACCTGAGAAGCCTAAAACATCAAAGTTTTTAGAAATAGCTTCCTGAACCATTTCTTCAACTGTGTCATTTCCATCACAATGTAAAGAATGTGTATGAAGATTTTGTTTGAACATATAACCACCTCGTTGGTATTATCGCATGTAAACCTTAAATTTTCCTGTTAATTTTTATTTACTTTTAAAATTCTGTCTAACCACATTTCACACCCCTTATAGATATCTTGATAAGCCTGTTCAAAATCACGTGTATACCAAGGGTCTGCTACATCTTTTGTGTCTAACAGCTTATATATTTTTTGTTTAGGATTTGCACAAATGATGTATCTTAGATTTCTCATATTGTTGCCATCCATACAAAAAATATAATCCCATTCATCATACTCATCGAATCCAATTTGTCTAGCTCTATGAGCTATAAAAGGAATATTCTTTTCACTTAACTTTCTTTTAGCCGGTGGATACATGTCATTGCCTATTTCTTCTGTACTAGTTGCAGCTGATTCAATTAGAAAATCATTTTCCAGTCCCTTATCTTTAACCATTTTTTTCATAATAAACATAGCCATTGGGCTACGACATATATTGCCGTGGCATACAAATAATATTTTTGTCATTTTATAAAAGCTCCTTATCTATACCAAAATATGCGCATATATGCCAAAAATATGCGAAAAATAAAGACTTTTCTTAATTGAAATTCTTTTTAAAAAATTGAAATAAATACGCATATAATGGCATATTTCGGCATACTTTTTCTCCGATTAGTTGTTAAAATAGTTGTTAAAATTGGATATTTTTTACTTTAACAACCATTACTTTTCTTCAAGAAAATCTTGTTCATATCAGACCTAATGTCATCTATACTAGCATGAGTGTATGTATCCATGGTGATACTCACACTAGAATGACCCAAAAATTTCGAAATAGATTTTATATTCAATCCTCTTGCCCATAATCGTGAACTACAGGTATGTCGAAGCATATGAGCCGTCACAACTGGTATCTCTTCCTTATACAAAGCATTATAACTCTTACTAGCATATGTCAGTTTTTTTGTCCACTGATAACCGACTAACGGCTTCCCATTTTTTGAAAAATATAAGAAGCCAGAAACCCCATCTACCTCCGGTTCTTGTTTTGGACGAGGTTTGTTCAAAAGAAGTTCAAAACATCTCACCAATTCTTCATCAGGAGGAATAGGTATGATTCGATTTCCTGCAGTAGTTTTTGTATCCTCTATCCAATAATGATTTTTACCTCTATATTGAAGTTGTTTGTTAACAGTCAACGTCATATTATCCAGGTCTATCGATTGCATAGTTAATGCACAGAATTCACTAACACGTAATCCCATTTTAAGCATGATATAGATTCCTGGATAAAATTCTCCATAATGGCTATCATATTTTAAATAATGAAGAAAAGAACGTTCCTGTGATTTTGTAAGAATTTGTTTTTCTTTGTATGGTTCTTTGATTATCTCAGACAGTGGGAACTCGAACGGATTACGAATTATCAAATCATCATTTACAGCTGTACGAAATGCCGGCCTTAGAACACCTCTAATGTTATGAATAGTACTTCTAGACATATGGTAATCCTTATACATCCGTATCAAAAAAGCTTTAGCATCAGAAACTCGAACTTGATCAATACGCTTATGACAAAATACATTTTCTTTAATCAAGATATTGCGAATAGTTCTATATCCAATTCTAGTATTTTCCTTAACATCTACACTGCGCAACGCAATATAGCGTTCAACTAGCTGCAAAATAGACATATTACCTCCGCACGTTGAAATGCCCGTATCAAGTTTTACACTAATAGCTTTTTCCTGATCCCTTAAAGGTACACATGGTCGTTTTCCTTTCGGAAGCGGGTCCGTGGAAACCAGTTTCCAAGAATAGAGATATTTGGGTTTTCGATCCTCATAGTATTTGTAAAAATACTTTCCGTTTTGCAGTTGTCCCTCACGTGGACGAAGAACACGATTTCTTGAGTCTCTTCTTTTCACTTTCTTATTTTCTCCTCTCTACAAAAGAAGAGCCGTGTAATGATATTTTATCACATAGCTCTTCTTCCTTCATCAATTTACATCACTTGAATACGGTCCAAATATTGTTCAAACATCTTTCTTTTGATACGTTTATTTGCACCAATGTGAATGACAAAAGGCTCATCTGCATGATCATTTACAAAACGACGAAGCGTCTTTTGCCCAATATTGAATACTATTGAAGCCTCTTCAACCGATAAAAGATATTTCTGATGAATAGGCATAACTTCTTTTACGTTATTTTTTTTATCCATTATTGTTTTCCTCCTTATTTGAAATCATTTCCATGATTTTCTCGTAACCGGAAATTCATAATCCCTAGGAACCAAAACAAGTCTGCCATGATATGTGCGTATTTTTAGTGCTATACGTTTTCTAGCAAGTCGTCTATTAAAGGCTTTCCTTCTGAGAATTCTGTTCTCATCTCCTGGGATTTCATAACCAAATGCTTTAAAATACTTTTCTGTTAACCAATTGTAAAATTTCATTTTATTCTCAAGAGGAATCTCCTTAAATAATATTTCACGGACTGACAAGATAAATGTAGCCTCTTGCTTGTCAGATATGTTCTCAGCAATCACATCTTTTAAAAGTTTGTTAATCTCTGTCATGATAACTCCTCCTTTACTATCATTAACCGAACCTTCATGCATCATCT
>CAMJQJ010000049.1 GCA_946408025.1 uncultured Faecalitalea sp. | reverse complement strand
AGGACGTATTATACGCGGTACCACCTTAATTCCGCTCACTAAATATATGAGCGACACCTCATTCTTAACGCGAATTAACGATCATTGCCTCCCAATTTCGACAAAGCGACTCCAAGACACGTTCCAAAGCTTTTTCTTATGACTTGCACCAACCGTCATTTCTCTTTGAAGATCTGGCTCTGTACTACTCCTCTTCAACGTCTTTATGGTAACTATTATACACAGGCTCTTTATTAATGCAAGCCTAAAGATGTAAATTTCTTGTAACTTTATGAAAATATTTTTTGAAACTAGTTTTTCAATGCCTGCAATGGAGCAGGAATTCTTCCTCCACGATTGATCATGACATCATTTTTAGTTTGATTTATATTCATGACTGGTCCATATCCTAACAAGCCACCAAAGTCTAATGTTTCGCCAACTTTTTTGCCGATTGCAGGAATGATACGAACTGCAGTTGTTTTAGAGTTAACCATACCAATCGCTGCCTCATCGGCAATAACACCAGAAATTACACTAGCGGATGTATCTCCAGGTACTACTACCATATCAAGACCAACACTGCATACTGCTGTCATAGCTTCCAATTTTTCTAAAGTTAAAACACAAGATTTAGAAGCTTCTATCATTCCAGCATCTTCACTAACAGGAATAAAAGCACCAGATAAACCGCCTACATTGCTAGTAGCCATGACACCGCCTTTTTTGACCGCATCATTTAGCATCGCAAGACATGCTGTAGTTCCATAAGCACCACATGTCTCTAATCCCATTTCTTCCAAGATATAGGCAACACTATCACCAATTGCTGGTGTTGGAGCTAATGAAAGGTCAACAATACCAAAAGGTACCCCTAGTTTTTCACTAGCTACACTTCCTACAAGCTGTCCCATACGAGTGATTTTGAAAGCTGTTCGCTTGATCAAATCAGCTAGTTTATCCATAGGAAGGCTCTTATCCGCTTTTGCCAAAGTTGCACGAACAACGCCCGGTCCTGATACACCAACATTAATGACACAATCTGCTTCACCAACCCCATGGAAAGCTCCAGCCATAAATGGATTGTCTTCTGGAGCATTACAGAAAACAACCAGTTTAGCTGCTGCCATACAGTTATCTTCAGCTGTTAATTCAGCACAATCCCTGACAACCTGGCCCATCATCTTAACGGCATCCATATTGATACCAGCTTTAGTCGACCCTACATTGACACTGGCACAAACATGTGATGTGCATGCTAAAGCTCTAGGAATTGATTCAATGAGTTCTTTATCTCCATGAGCAAAGCCTTTTTGAACCAATGCAGAGTATCCACCTATAAAGTCTACACCAAGTTTTTGGGCACAACGCTCCAATGTCAAGGCATATTCAACTGGATCACCTTGACTAGCCGCAACCAACATAGCAATTGGTGTAACACTGATTCGTTTGTTGACGACAGGAATTCCGTATGTTTTCTCAATTTCATTACCAACTTTTACAAGATCCTTGGCCAATGTACAAATCTTATTTTCAACTTTTTCACATGATTTTTTGATATCCGGATCAATGCAATCCAATAAACTGATTCCCATTGTGATCGTACGAATATCTAGATATTCCTCGTCGATCATCTTGATCGTTTCTAATATTTCATTTGTCTGCATACCATTCTCCTAGATCTTATGCATTGAATCAAAAATATCCTGATGCATAACACGAATTACTAAACCTTTTTCTTTACCCATTTCTTCCATATGAGTAGAGAACGTATCTAAAGAGTCTGACATAGATGAAAAGTCTACGCTCATGGTCATCGTAAACATTCCATCTACAATAGTTTGTGATACATCTAAAATATTGATGGATGCATTTGCACATTCATTGGCAATCATTGCCAAGATTCCTACTTTATCTTTTCCAATTACACTGACAACAGCTTTCATGTTTTTCTCCTTTTATAATTTCATTGATACTTTAGAAAATTTTTCCAATTCAAATGGTTCATACGCACTTTGGATACCGGCAATATTCACCTCATATTCGCCTGGCATAAATTCAACCTGTGCCTGCTTTTTCAAACAATCCAATATCATCTTGGATTGTTCTAAAGATAAGGTCTTGCGTTTTGAGTAACAAACATCATTTTTGCCATCCACTAAGATCAATTCAACATCCAATAATTCTTTTTCTAAGATTTCATCCTTAAAATCACAATCTTGAATATTGAAATAGAAATCGCTGGAATCAATATCGCCACCTTCAAGCACAAAAATTGCCAGATCCTGTGTATAACAAAAATTTACAACAGCTCCTTTTTTAATCAGTTCGATTTCTTCATCGCTCCATGTTTCATCTTTGATTACCAACATAAAATGGTCTTCAACGTAGTCCATGATCGCACCGATTTCAATATCATACGCAAATTTTTTCTTTTCCATAAATCTATACCTGAATATTATTTTTCCAACTCAGCGATTTTTTTGATACGAGCAATATGTCTTTCTCCATTTGAGAATGGTGTATTTAAGAATGTATGAACGATGTCTTTTACTGTTTCAATACCCGTGGTTCTTTGTCCAACGCTCAACATATTGGCATCATTGTGTTCTCGAGTCAAACGAGCCATTGTAACATCTGTACATAATGCACAACGGATTCCCTTCACTTTATTGGCAGAAATGGAAATACCAATTCCTGTACCACACATAACAATTCCGCGTTCTACTTCATTCGATGACACCAACTTAGCACATGCGCTGCCATAATCTGGATAATCAACACTATCTGTTCCATTACATCCACAGTCTATTACTTCGTGACCTTCTTCGATCAACATTTCTTTAATGGTTTCTTTGTAATCAAACGCTCCATGATCACATGCGATTGCGATTTTCATAATTCAAGTTCCTCCTTCATTTTCTGATAAACTTCGCTTTCAATAAATATACTACACCCTCCATCAAAACAGTCAAACTTTCCACGACCATTTTCATCGAGTTTTATCGTTTTTTTAGTGACAATATCAATAAATTCAATATTCAATTTATTTTTTATGGCAAATTCTTTTCCATTGGCCAGCCCATTAGTCATCACCACAACAACTGGATGCTTGCCATCTACTTTCCAGCCAATGCAATGAAAATCATCAAAGCGATCTTCTATCTCATCTTCCAGGATATGGCTTCGAATCCAAACCAACTCACTTAAATGCATTACCGGACCAATATTATCATGCTCGATACCATACAGATCACCATAGAATACACATGGATTGTCATAATTTCTTAATAAAATCAAGCTATAAGCATGTAACTTAAACCATCCCTGAACCCATGAATATAAAGCCTGCCCCGGCTGTGTATCATGATTATCTACAAAAGGACATGCATACTCATTTTGTGAGTTGACTAGTGTATGATCCAATATTCTAGACATATCATAGGCATCATACGAACTGGATGCATTAAAAAGGTTAAAGTGTAAAGGAACATCAAATAAATGCATACAATGACCACTGTCATTTAAATATATATTTAATTCATTTAAATCTCCGCTCCAATATTCCCCTACAGCATATACATCGTTTGTGTGGTAACTTTTCTGTTTTTCCAGCCATCCTTTAAAAAAGTTGGAATCAATGCTCTTAACCGCATCTAAACGATAACCATCGATGTTGGTAAAATCCTTATACCACTTTCCCCAGTGATACAATTCTTCAATTACACTCGGATTTTGAAAATCCAGATCATCTCCCATGATAAAGTCAAAATTACCTTCTTCTTTAGAAACTCTTGGATCCCACTTTTTATCTTCAAACGTCATCAATACATTTTGATTGGTCTTGGCATCATAATCAGTACCATCAAAGTCTTCCCATGTCCATTGAAATTTGGAATACTTGCCATTACGGACCGGAAATGTATATTTTGTCCATACATCTACGATTTTTTCTTGGCCAACAGCTCGATTACGATCATCCCAATCCATTGCTGTTGCCTTGATTGTCTCTTTTTCATCGGCACCCATGCGATGATTGAACACAACATCAGCTATGACATGTAAAGAATTTTGATGACAGACATCAATCGCCTGAATATATTCATCTTTTGTTCCATATTTTGTACGAATGCTTCCTTTTTGATCAAATTCACCAAGATCATACATATCATAAACTCCATAACCAACATCATTGATACCAGCCTGCCCTTTATAAGCCGGAGGGAGCCAGATATGTGTGAACCCCATTTTAGATAAATCGGATGCTTTATTCATAAGCACTTGATAGAGTGGTGGATCTAGTCTTAAATACCACTCAAAATATTGGATCATTGTTCTTTTGGTCATTTTTAACTCTTCTTATCAAACTGTGTACGGCATGAAGGACAAGTAATCGTGATCATTCCTTTATTTCTTGGAACACGAATGATTTGTGAACACTTTGGACATACATAATAATGATAGGAACGATCTTTTAAACTTTTAAAGAAGGCTTTAAAAGTATGTGTGATCTTAGATCGAATACGAACATATTTTTGATTTTCGATCGATCTAGCTACGATATTACGTGAAAAGGAACGAAAGACATACAACGCAAAAATAAAATAAAACAAGATTAAGAGAATACCATTTGGGATAAAAAAGTTTAATAAGAGAAACAAGATTTCAAGAGCTAACAAAAACTTGTTTAAATCATCCATTCCATATCTTCCCGCCAAAAATCGATATAATTTTTCTTTCATCTTACCACCTCATATAATACCAATTAAGATACTATTTTATCGTATATCTTTCAATCAATATCTTGATGAAAATATTTTCTTTTTGTTCTTGTGAAAACTTTTCACGTTGTGATATACTATGAAAGTATTTGATGAGGAGGAACTTAAATGACAGATTTAAAAGAGCTTTATGAGGTGGTTAAAAAGCGTAATGCGAATGATACAGAATTCCTTCAAGCTGTAGAGGAAGTCTTCGAATCACTGAACGTTATCGCTCAAGTTCACCCCGAAAAATTAGATGACGATGTTTTAACTCGTATCGTAGAACCAGAACGACAGATTTTATTCCGTGTTCCATGGGTTGATGACAATGGAAAAACACAAGTTAACCGTGGTTATCGTATTGAATTTAATTCAGCGATTGGCCCATATAAAGGTGGACTTCGTTTCCACCCTTCTGTAAATGTCAGCATTATTAAATTCTTAGGATTTGAACAAATCTTCAAAAATGCATTAACTACACTGCCTATGGGCGGTGGTAAAGGTGGATCTGATTTTGATCCAAAAGGAAAAAGTGATGGCGAAGTTATGCGTTTCTGCCAAAGCTTTATGACAGAACTTGCTCGTCACATTGGACCAAACACAGATATTCCAGCAGGAGATATTGGTGTTGGTGGACGTGAAATCGGCTATCTATTCGGCCAATATAAACGTATTCGCAATGAATTCAGTGGTGTTCTTACAGGAAAAGGACTTACATATGGAGGTTCTTTGGTTCGTACTGAAGCAACTGGTTATGGTTTATGTTACTTCACACAGGCCCTTCTAAAAGACAACGGAACTAGCTTCGAAGGTAAAACAGTTGCGATTTCAGGAAGTGGTAATGTAGCAATCTACGCATGCGAAAAAGCAACTCAACTAGGTGCTAAAGTTGTAACAATGTCTGATTCAAACGGATTTATCTATGATCCAGATGGAATCGATTTAGCTCTAGTAAAAGATATCAAAGAAGTACGTCGCGGACGTATCAAAGAATATGTTGAGGCAAAACCAAGTGCAACATATACTGAAGGTGCTCGTCCATGGAGCGTAAAATGTGATATCGCATTGCCATGTGCGACACAAAACGAATTGGATCTTGACGATGCCAAAGCACTTGTCGCAAATGGTGTATTCGCTGTTTGTGAAGGAGCAAATATGCCAACAACACCAGATGCAATTCACTACTTGATGAATAATGGTGTGTTCTATGCACCAGGTAAAGCATCAAATGCTGGTGGCGTTGCATGTTCTGGATTGGAAATGTCTCAGAATGCTCAACACTTATCTTGGACAGCTGAAGAAGTGGATGAAAAGCTTGAAGGAATCATGGTCAACATCTTCAATACTTGTCGCGATACTGCAAAAGAATACGGTCACGAAAAAGAATACGTAGTTGGGGCTAATATCGCCAGCTTCTTAAAAGTTGCCGAAGCGATGAAAGCACAAGGAACTGTATAAAATATATAAGCATCTTTTCAAAATCGAAAAGATGCTTTTTTATTTATGTGCAAAAGTGTAAAATAAAACCATGCGTATCACACAAATTTCAGAATCGAAACAATTAGGTATTCTTCTAGCACTTTCCGGAGGCTTCATGGATGCATATTCCTATATCCAACGAGGTCATGTTTTTGCCAATGCACAAACTGGTAATATGCTTCTTTTTGGCATCAACCTTTCCCAATTAAAATTTCTGGATGCCTTACAATATGCAATTCCTGTTATTGCCTTTACTTTAGGAATTTCCTTGGCAGAACAACTTAGGTCCTGTAAATGGAAAAAACTACATTGGCGCCAAATCGCTTTGATTATTGAAACGATCATCTTGGTTAGCGTTGCCTTTTTTAACAGTGATCTAAACTTAATCGCCAACTCTCTTACTTCGTTTGCCTGTGGCATACAAGTTGAAACTTTTAGAAAAATTCAAGGTTTGTCTGCTGCTACGACCATGTGTATTGGAAACTTAAGAAGTGGTACAGAAAACTTATTTAAATATCTGCACACAAAAGAAAGGCACTACTTTGATAAAGGTGCCTTCTACTACTTGATTATTTTCTGTTTTATCACGGGTGCTGTTATCGGAAATTTCTTTATCCATTTTATGCACCGTTATGCCATTATCATTTGTTCCTGGTTTTTGATTGCTGCTTTTTTGATGATGTTCATCGACTTAGAAAAAGAGATGAATACCAAAAGAAAACATTAACTCAAAGATTTAAATTTAACCATGCAATGACTTGATCCAAAAGTTCATTCACTTTAGCATAGTTTCCGGTCTTGGCTAAAAATGTATGATCAGCATCATGAATTTCTAGAAGAGTTGTTTTTTTCAGCATATCGATAATTTGATAGCTTAGTGAAGCATCCACTGTTGTATCCTTGTCTCCTACACAAACAAGCGTGCTTCCTTCATATTCAAAAGCTGGATCTAGATCTACATCCAATTCATTCAAGAATGTTTCAAATACCAATTCATAACGTCCATCACTGGTCTTCACGATCGTATGGCCGTTTTTTTGTATGTCCTTTATATACTCTTTTGAAAACTTAAACCCTTCCTGATTCTGCATTTTTAATGCTCCATTTAATGTAACGATGCATTTAGGGTCCAACCCTGCACTCAATAAAGCAATTCGCCCACCAAAACTATGTCCTAGTAACCCAATACGATTTGAAATGAATCTTTTATCTTTTTGAAGGAAATGGTATATCGTCCTGGTTTCTTCTAACATGACCTTAGTACCATAATGAATTCTTGAATGGCGATTTTCTCCCATGCTGCAAAAATCAATGCGGGCACTTGCAATTTGTGCTTTAGCCAGAGCTTGAGCACATTTTGCAAGTAAATAACCATCGCCTTCTTTATAGGATAAGAATCCATGAAGCAACAGCATACAAGGATAAGATCCTTCAGCTTGCGGAGTACACAAGATCATCGGAATATCATGATCCTGACAAGGAATAAATAATCTTTCTTCTATCATACGCACCCCTATTTGATCATCTGAAAATTCTTCAACAAGGCATAAATACTATCTTCATAACTTGGTCCGCATACAACATCTGCATAGGGATATAGATTAGTATCTCCATTTTCCATTGCTACACCAATATAGGCACCATCCAACATTTCCTTATCATTTAATGAATCCCCAAATGCCATATATTTTGCATCTTCCATTTGCCAGTATTTCAATAAAGACTGAATTCCAGTCGTTTTGCTGATACCGTTTTTGATCAAATCAACAATACAGCCTGATGATTTTTGCGTTCTTAATTGTGGTACTTGTAAAAAATCTGAGTAATCATAATCATACCCTTTAAACATACTGATCATTTCAACACTGTCGCTCTTTTGCCAACCACGAATTTCTTCTGGAATCTGGACATGGAATTGTTGAAGCACCTGTATGGCCTGTGGATCATCCATCGTTAAAAAGGCAGAGCTCCCATTTACATAAAGGCAGATATCCTTGTTCTTTGCGATAGAAAAAATAGTTTCCAATTCTTCATCACTAAACCCATTATGCTTAATCTTATTCAAGTTTTCATCATACACAGTGTTGCCGGCACTGCCAATAAAACCATCCCACTCAATTCCATCAAAGACATCCAGTTCTCTGGCCATCAATAATGGTCTTCCTGAACAAAGGGAAATTTTGTATCCATTTTCTTTTAATTTTTTCATGGCCTTTATAGTCGATGGTAAGACACGATTTTGTTCGTGATCAAAATATGTTCCATCTATATCCAAAAATACAGCTTTTATTTCATCCCTAATCTTTTTTTGCATCCGGTTTCCTCCTTCCTTTTATCCTTAAATCAAGCTTGTATATTTCCCAAAGCATATGAATCCACATGTCTTTGTACAACTTCAAAAGGCATGCTTCCACACTCTAAAATCGCTTGGTTAAATCCTTTATCCGTAAAGTCTTCCCCTAGTTTTTCCTGGGCGCTTTCCTTTAGATCCTGAATCACTTCATTTCCAACATAATATGGTTCAAATGCAGCTGGATTGGCTTGAAGTTGTGCATATAAGACTTTAGCATTTTCTTCATCCAGAGCAAATCCTGACTGGCTCATATAGTCTGTAAATTGCTCTAGTGTGTAACCTTCATAATGAATTCCAATATCTGCTGCCACAATAGCACAATAAGATGCCTGCTCATTTTCAGCATATAGAGTCAAAAGATTTGGATCAATATTGGTCAAATAATCCAAAGCCTCATATTGTGCATAAACCGCATATCCTTCTGTATATGCATTAAACTGCGCCAATCCTTTGACAAAATTGCTGGAGACATTTTCATACATATAACCATATTGGTACATATGGCCTGGAAAACCTTCATGACAAATCGTCATATATGTATCAATACTGGAAACATCACTGTTTTTTGGATTGACCCTTAATTGTTTTTTCTCGGCATTATCAAGTGTTGGAACCATAAAATAAGCAGCAACTCCAGTATCCGAGGCAATTTGTTCATTTACATCTTTGATCTCATATTCAAGATCATTTACTTCAGGAAAATCATTTACAAGATTTTGTTTGGCAAATTCCAAGATTTCTTCATAGCTGTTAAACCCTGTTTCTGGCATAGTCCCCTGAATAAAAGTATTCACTACATCCGGGTTACTATAGGCATAAACCTGTATAGCCAAAACATGATCTTGATAGGCATCTTCCATCATTTCTTTGATTTCCAAAGGATCTTTATCCAACCCTGTATTTTGTTTGATAAGAATCTCAAAATATTCCTTTCCATTTTCAAATGAAGCAAGCCCCCGCTCATTGTTTTGAGCAGATTGTGAAAACTCATTTAGCATTGTTATGATATTTTCATAAGCTGGAATAAACGAATTATAGAATGCATCTTCAAGCTGTGTCATATAGTCTGCCTCATTCGATAATCCTAGAGATTGGATCGTTTCTTTCATTGCCGATAAAACCGCACTATCCTGGGCTGTATCTACAATGTTTTGACAGTAACTTAAGACCTCATCAATATCGATCATCAAAAGACCCATTTCTTCTTGTTTTTTGGTATATTCAATAGCCCCATTAACATAATCCAAGACATCCTCAACCAATAAGATCATCTCTTTAACTTCCTGTTCGTTATCCACCTGCCAGTCCGCAAATAAAGAGATCGGAAGAGCACACGTCTGAACTCCAGTCACCAATGGAAATC
>CAMJQJ010000048.1 GCA_946408025.1 uncultured Faecalitalea sp. | reverse complement strand
GCGGGAATTGCGATGGGTCTTATCATGAATGAAGAAACAAAAGACTACACAGTTTTAACTGATATCCAAGGTATGGAAGACCATTTTGGAGATATGGACTTCAAAGTTGCCGGAACGAAAAATGGTATCACAGCTTTACAAATGGATATCAAAGTAACTGGTATCACAAAGGCAATTTTTGAAGAAGCTTTAACACAGGCTCATAAAGCTCGTTTGGAAATCTTGGATAACATGCTTGCATGTATCAGTGAACCAAGAAAAGAATTAAGTCCATATGCACCTAAGATTGCTATGATGAACATTGATCCAGACAAGATCAAAGATGTTATCGGTCCAGGTGGAAAAATGATCAACCAGATCATTGCTGAATGTGACAATGTTAAGATCGATATCGATGATGATGGTAAAGTTGTAATCTATCATAACGATTATGAAGTCATCAACAAGGCTAAAGAAATGATTGAAGGCATCGTTAAAGAAGCACATGTTGGAGAAGTATATGCTGCTAAAGTTGTGCGTATTGAAAAATTTGGTGCGTTCGTAAATCTATTTGGTTCAACAGATGGTTTATTACACATTTCTAAGATTTCTCACAACCGTGTTGAAAAAGTGGAAGATGTCTTGAAGATTGGTGATATCATCGATGTCAAAGTCATGGAAATTGACAACAAAGGACGTATCAATGTAAGTGCTAAAGCGTTGTTACCAAAACCTAAAAAGACAGAAACACCTACAGAAGAATAAACGTTGATCATGAGGGTATCGTAAAGATATCCTCTTTTTTCATGGAAATTCAGAATTAAACAGTTATTTAGTAAAAAAGTATGATAGAATATCTGCAAAGGAGTGATTTTCGATGAATTTTAAAGAACACGCAAAATCATGTCAAGAAGCCTACTTGAATGATTTAAATACACTAGTTTCTATTGAATCAACACGCGATCTTTCAACGGCAACAGAAAATGCTCCATTTGGACAGAATTGCCGTAAAGTTCTTGATTCAATGTTGGATATGGCAAAAAAAGATGGATTTGTGACAAAAGATATCGATGGCTATGCAGGTGTTATCGAATATGGTGAAGGAGAAGATACACTTGGAATCCTAGGTCACTTAGATATCGTTCCTTTAGGAGAAGACTGGACAAAAGATCCATTGAAGGTAACTGTCAATGACGGCTATGTTTTTGGCCGTGGTGTTATGGATGATAAAGGCCCAACTCTAGCAGCATACTATGCTTTAAAGTTGGTTAAAGAATTAAATATTCCTTTAAAGAAAAGAGTTATGTTAATTACAGGATGTGATGAAGAGTCTGGCATGGAATGCATGGATTACTATGTAAAACACGCAGAAATTCCAAAGATGGGATTTGTACCAGATTCAGATTTCCCTGTTGTTTATGGTGAAAAAGGTGGGCTTCACGTTTTATTGAAGAGTGAAGACGATACAGTAATCGTAAAGATGAATGCAGGAACTCGTCCTAATATCGTTATTGGGAAAGCCGATTGCTATGTTAAAACGATTAGTGATGCACAAAGAGAATTATTTGATTTTTACTGCAAATCTAATCAGGTTGAAGGAAATATCACTGAAGAAGATGGTTTGATCAAACTGCATATTGATGGTGTTTTTGCGCATGCAGCTATGACATGGAATGGTGTTAATGCAGCTTTACATCTATTGAACTTTGTTGGTTCAGCATATGATGATCAGCTTGCTAAAGATCTATATTTCATGCTACATGATTGGCAGGGAAAACCATTAGGAATCGATATCGATGGAATGTATATGTCTTTCTTGACAATGAGTACAGGTATCGTAACGATCGAAGATGGTAAGACCGAGTTGTTGATCGATATTCGTTATCCAAATGATACAAACGCTGAAAAGATCATGGCTGGTTTTAATGCGACTTGTGCAAAATTAAAATCAAATATTACGGCTATCATGGAAAGTGATTCAAAACCGCTGTTTGTGGATCCAGAGTCAAAATTAGTTAAAGGATTGATGGACGTATATCGTAAATATACAGGGGATACATTCTCTTGCGCTATTACTATGGGTGGGGGAACGTATGCTCGTAAATTTGAAAATTTCGTATCTTTTGGTCCAGAACTACCAAATTCTGTAGTGGAAACAGACCAATTTGTCGGAGGATGTCACCAGCGTGATGAAGGTATGAAACTTGATGATTTGATTCAAGCAATTGCCATCTACGCCGATGCAATCGTGACATTGTGTAAATAGTATGCGAATGCGCAAAGTGAAATGGGCAGTGGATTATCTAAAAGATGCGAACTGCCTGGTTGAAGAACCTAACGCATTAAAAGGAATTTGGAAAGATAGATTTGGACAAAAAAAGATTCATGTTGAAATTGGTTGTGGAAAAGGGAATTACTCTTTAAACATGGCTAAACTTTATCCTGAGGAAGCTTTCATTGCGATTGAAAAAAATGAGAGTGCTGCAGGCATTGCAGCAAAAAAATTCGATGATGCAGGACAGCATGAAAATTTGGCGTTGATTCAAAATGATGCGGCAAGCATTTCTGAATGGTTTGCCCCAGGTGAAATAGACGTCATTCATCTAAATTTTTCAGATCCATGGCCTAAGAAGCGTTATGCAAAAAGAAGACTTTCCAGTTCTCAATTTTTAGATCAGTATGCTCAAATTCTTAATGATGATGGACAAATTCAAATGAAAACAGATAATTCTTCGCTATTTGAATATTCTTTGCTCGAATTTCAAAATGCGGGATATCGGATGATCGAAATCAGTGTGGATTATCGAAGAGAAACACATGATGAAGATGTTATGACAGAATATGAAGAAAAATTTGTTTCATTAGGACAACCAATTTATCGTTGTGTATGGACAAAAAACAATAAGGAGTGATTTTATGCAGACAGTTAACTCAAGAGAAGATTTTGAAAAAGCATTAAAGAATGATGGTATCCAAGTATTCTTGTTTACAACTAAATGGTGTGGGGATTGTATGTTTATCAAACCATTTATGCCTGAAGTTGAAAAAGCTTTTGATCAGCTTACATTTTATGAAGTTGATAGAGATGCATGTATGGAAATTGCACAAGAATTAGAAATTATGGGTATTCCTAGTTTTGTAAGCTATTTAAACGGAAAAGAAATTTCCCGTTTCGTATCAAGCTTACGTAAAACACGTCCAGAGATCGAAGCTTATCTTAATGATACGATCGCAAAGGGGGAGTAATTCATGTTAAAAGATTTGATGAAAGCTATCCTAAATGAAGATGTGGAATTAGAAGAGGATGAAATAGAAGAAGTACCAGAAGAAAAGGTTGAAACACAATCAATTCCTCAAACACAACCAATTCCTAAAGAAACATATATTGAACCAATTTCAGCTTATCCAGAACCTGAAATAGAAACATTTACTAGACCGAAAGTACAACCGAAAAAAGAATCAAAAACAAGTATTTTTACAGGCCTTGATGTAGAAGAAGTTTCAAGAGTTGAACCTCGTTCTACCAACAAACCATATAAATATGATCGTCGTAAAATGATGAAACTTCGAACAAGTGAAGATTTAGATTATAAACCAATTATTTCACCAATTTTTGGAGATATTCAGGAAGAAAACAAACAATTTGAGAAGGTTCATGATGCGATTAAGCTACACAAACCAGAAGATGATACAAGTTTTGTGGAAATTATTTCTCCAATGTATGGAAAAGATATTCCTGAACCGCAACCAGTGGAATCTATTCCAACTGTAAAGCCTGTGTTTAAAAAAAACGAAGAAAAAAATGAACCGGAAACTACACTAAGCCTATCAGATATGTTAGAGAAGCCAAAAAAACAGAAGGCTAAACAAGAAGATCTGTTTGATCTAAAAGATTAGAAGGTGAATAGGATGGCATATCATTTTATTGGAATCAAAGGAACTGGAATGGCTGCTTTAGCATGTATCCTGCATGATGAAAAAAAAGAAGTAGCCGGTAGTGATATTGAAAAATATATCTTTACAGAAGACGGATTGCGTTCTCGTGGAATTCCTATCTATCCTTTTGATCCAGCTAATATTCATGATAATGATACCGTTATTATTGGTTTATCATTTGATCGAAATAATCCGGAAGTAGCTGCAGCAATGGATAATCCAACGGTTAAGACATATTATTACAATGAATATTTGGGTATTCTTTTAAAACGCTATAACTCAATCTGCGTAGCTGGTACGCATGGAAAGAGTACAACGACAGGAATTTTAGGCCAAGTATTATCTCATCATGGAAAAACAGGATTTTTAATTGGTGACGGGCATGGTTATATGCCAGCGAATGCGGATAATTTTGTGTTAGAATCTTGTGAGTTTCAGCGTCATTTCTTAGCTTATTCTCCAGATTATGCAATTATCACAAATATTGAAATGGATCATGTTGATTATTATAAAGATATGAACGATTATTTAGATGCTTTTCAATCTTTTATACACCAGATTAAGAAGAAAGCTATCATTTTTGGAGATGACCCATATTTAAAGGATCTGGATTATAAGGTCCCTTGTGTAACCTATGGTCTAAATGAAGGGAATGACTATCGCGCAATCAATGTGGAAATGGGTAGTTATGGTATGCATTTTGATTGTGTATATGATAAAGATAAGAACATCCATGTGGAATTGCCAGAAGTCGGTATTCCTTTCTTGCAGGATGCCTTAGGGTGTTTTGCTCTATGTCATGAAATGGGCATGAAAGCCTCTGATATTGTAGAAGGCTTGAAAGAGTATCAGGGAATTGCACGTCGTTTTGTGGTAGAGGAAGTCAAAGATAGCGTATGTATCGATGATTATGCTCATCATCCAACGGCTATCCGTTATATGATCGATGCTGCAAGAAAAAAATATCCTGGTAAGAAAGTGGTGGCTTTATATAAACCGGACCGCTACTCCCGCCTGCAGTATTTTCTAGATGAATTTGCCGAAAGTTTAAATACGGCAGATCAAGTATGTCTGTGTGATTTTCCAAAGAACGCGAAAAGAGAAGATGATACGATTACGGTAACGATTCAAGATTTGTTGGATCGATGCCCAAATTCAATCTTATTGGATATTGATCAAAAGAGTGCTGAAGTCTTAAAAGAAATGGCACCTGCTGTTTATGTGTTTATGTCCAGCAAAGATATTTATCTATTAAAAGATATGTTAAAAGAGATTTTATAAGGGTATTTTTATCAGTACCCTTTTTGTCTGAAAGGAGAAACAATTATGGATGATCGTTTTTTACCTGTCACAAAAGAAGAAATGGATGCACGTGGCTGGGATACTTGTGATTTTGTATATGTTTGTGGTGATGCTTATGTAGATCATCCATCATTTGGAGCGGCGATTATTTGTCGTGTTTTAGAATCCCATGGCTATAAGGTGTGTTTTTTATCTCAGCCAAACTGGCGAGATAAGACAGACTTCATGCGCTTTGGGAAACCCCGTTTAGGCTTTTTGATTTCCAGTGGAAATATTGATTCTATGGTGAATCATTATACAGTGGCAAAAAAACGAAGGAAGACAGATAACTATACACCTGGTGGTGTCATGGGTAAAAGACCAGATCGTGCTGTAATCGTTTATTCGCAAATGGTTCGCCAAGCGTATCCGGATACTAACATTATTTTGGGTGGTATTGAGGCTAGCCTTCGCCGTTTGTCTCATTATGACTATTGGGATAATAAAGTTAGAAAATCCATCATTATAGATGCCAATGCCGATCTTGTTCTATATGGAATGGGTGAAAATTCCATTATTGAAGTTGCTGATGCTTTAGACAGTGGAATTGATATTCATGACCTGACTTATTTGGATGGAACGGTATTCAAAACCAAAAATCTAGCTTTGGCAACAGACCCAATTATTATGCCAAGTTTTGAAGAGGTGGCTTCATCCAAGAAAAAATATGCAGAAAGTTTCTTGATCCAGTATCGAAATACGGATCATTTTACAGCTAAGACTTTGGTTGAACCATATAAAGGTTGGTATGTGGTACAAAATAAACCAAATCGACCTTTAACACAGGCAGAATTCGATAGAACGTATGCATTACCGTATACACGTCAATATCATCCATCTTATAAAAAGATCGGACATGTTCCTGCCATTGATGAGGTGAAATTTTCATTGATTTCCAATCGTGGTTGTTATGGAGCATGCAACTTCTGTGCTTTAACATTCCACCAGGGAAGGATCATTCAAACGCGTTCCCATAAATCCATTATTAATGAAGCTAAAAAAATGATCTGGGATCCAGATTTTAAAGGGTATATTCATGATGTCGGAGGTCCTACGGCAAACTTTAGGGCACCGGCTTGTAAGAAACAGATGGAACATGGTGTATGTCAAACTAGACAATGTCTTTGGCCAACACCATGTAACAATCTAGAAGTGGATCATAAGGATTATTTAGAATTATTGAAGAAATTGCGAGAGCTTCCAAATGTTAAAAAAGTCTTTGTACGTAGTGGAATTCGTTATGATTATTTGATGTATGATAAAGATGATACATTCTTTAGAGAGTTGGTACAGCATCATATCAGTGGACAGTTAAAAGTTGCACCAGAACACATCAGCAATCAGGTCCTGGATAAGATGGGGAAACCTCACAAAGAATTGTATGAAAAATTTGTGAAGAAGTATTATCGCTTAAACGAAGAATATCATAAAGATCAATATCTAGTTCCTTATTTGATGTCTTCACACCCTGGAAGTGATCTAAATGCAGCTATTGAATTGGCGGAGTATTTACGTGATATTCACCACCAGCCTCAACAAGTTCAAGATTTTTATCCGACACCAGGAACTTTATCAACTGCGATGTATTATACAGGAATCGATCCTCGTGATAATACACCGGTTTATGTTCCGAAAAGTGCACATGAAAAAGCGATGCAGCGAGCATTGATGCAGTATAAAAATCCACGTAATTATGATCTTGTCCATGAAGCTTTAGTAACAGCGCATCGTGAAGATCTAATAGGAAATGGACCAAAATGTTTGATTCGTGAAAAGAAACAGAACAATCAATTTAAGCGCTATTCAAATCATAAGCGAGTTAAATTAAAAAAACAGTAATATATTAAAGCGATTACATTGTTTTGAAAAAACTTTCAATAATGGTAGTTTAAGTTTTGCATTCATGTTATAATCTCTAGAGAAGGTGATTTTGTGAGTATAGATGCAGTAATGAGTGCGTTAGCACGATTGGCAACCTATTTATTACCCATTTTGGGTGTTGTCGTATTGGTTTATCTAATTTTTGTTTTAAAAGGTGTTTTAGAGACATTAAAGGATCTCTCGAAAACATTAAATGCAGCGGAAAGAGAAATAAATAAATTAGATGGACCTTTGGCAACGGTTGAAGAATTATCAAAAACAGCCGATGAAATTCATCATGCAACAAAAAAAGCGGTTACGTCTGCTATTAATGTTGTAACTGAAAATGCAGACAATTTAAAAACATGGTTAAATTCCAAAAAAAATACTGCCTCAGATACTCCAAATAAAAAACATGAGCAAAAAGATGAGGAGGTTTCATAACATGGAAGAAAACAATGTAGTTGAACAACTTGAAAACGAATCATTAAATGAATTAGAAACTCTTCGAGAAGAAAATAATGAAGAGAATCAAAAAGTTGTTGATGATGCGAAAAAGAAAATTGAAGATATTTTTGAAGAATTAAAAACTTGGATCAAGGATAACAGTGATCCGGAAAAAGTTAAAGAAGCTATTAATAAGGCAAAAGATGACACTGTAGATATTTTAAAAACTACAAAGGATAAGGCTGTTGAATTAAGTCAGTCTGAACAGTTTAAGACTACACTTACTGCTGGTAAAGATTTTCTAGTTGGAGCTGGCGGTATGCTGGCTGATGGATTAAGAGCAGGTGCCGATATTTTAATGCGCAATGAACAAATAAAAAAAGTTGTGGATCAAGCAGACGAAAAACTAGATGTTTTACGCGAAAGTGAAAGTTTAAGAAATGCTGTAGATACAGCTGAAGAAGTTACAGGAAAGGTAACAGAAGCTGTTTTCGGGGGAATCAAGAAATTCTTTGATAAAGAAGTAAATAGAAGTGAGTCTCCTGCAGTACAAAAAGACACTGAGGAGGAAGCATAGACAGAATGAAAAGAATTACGATTTATGATGTTGCCAAAGAGGCAGATGTTTCTTTGGCAACAGTTAGCCGTGTTATCAATGACAGTAATGTTGTTCGAGAAGATACACGAATTCGTGTACAAGAAGCAATTGAAAAATTAGGTTACAAGCCGAATGCGATTGCACAAGGTTTGGCGTTATCTAAGACGACGACAGTATCAATCGTTATGAGTGAAAAGATGTTCGCTTATAATGGGAAGATCTTAAATGGTTTGATGGATGTAGCCAAGATATACAATTACAACATCATGTTTCATACAACATCGAAAGGTATTTCTAAAATGCAGGATGTTATTGAATCTATTATTAAATCAAGAGTGGATGGAGTTATCTTGTTTAATGACAACTTTTCTTTAGAAGAGATGGAAGTCTTAAATGAGTACCAAATTCCTATGGTAGTTGTCGGAAGCAAGATTACTGAAACAAAGATTGGTAATGTGGGAAATGTTTATATCAACTTTGAAAAAATGGCTTATGATTTAGTAAATAAGTATTTTGAAAGAGGTATCGATGATATTTCCCTGGTAGAAGATAAATTAAATTTATCTATGATGGAACAGCTAAAAGCAGGTATTGATAGAGCATATGCTGAAAAAGGAAAGGTATTTGATAAGTATATCTCATATGATGATAATAATTATAAGAGTTCATTCAATTTCTTAACAGATTATTATAAAAACAATCGTCCAAGCAAACTTGTCATTACATTCCGAGATTCACAAGCGATTGCTGTATTGAATGCATGTCAAGAAGCTGGATATACATTACCAGATGATTGTGAACTAGTATGTGTCTTAAATAATAAATATTTGACTATGACTCGTCCAAATGTTTCCTCTTACAATATTCCAGAATATGATTTAGGTGCAGTTTCAATGCGTTTATTAACGAAGATGCTTGTTGAGGATGATTCTGTCAAAGACAATAAAGACATTGAAATGTCATATGTTTTTATGTCAAAAGGCACAACAAAATAAGTGTGGAAATTAATTTCCACACTTTTTTAATTTAAATATTTTCGATAAAAATTTTCGATTTTTGCAAAAGGAATAAGGTCCATATTATCATACAAATCGGTGTGTACGGCCTCAGCAACTAATAACAATTCTTTGTTCTCGGTGTACTTATTATCTTTTATCATATTGGCATATGCATCTTTGGAAAAATATAAAGAATGAGCTTTTTCTCCATGAATCATTAAAACAGCACTCCGTATTTCATTTGAATACTTAAGAATTGGCGTATTCATAAATGATTGGCATCCGGTAATATTCCAACCATTTCCGTTGCCTTGAGAACGAGGATGATATCCACGAGAAGTTCGATAATAATTGATATAATCGATTAGAAATTGAGGAGCTTCCTTTGGCGCTTTGTCTGGTAGCGCACCTGCCTGTGCATAGTTTCCGTTTAAATAGTCTAAGGTTCGCTGTGCTGATATTGTTTTTCTTTTTGCATAACGACTTTCCTCGTCATTCTCTTCATCAAAGTAGCCATTTGCATTGACCCTTGTCATATCATACATTGTAGAAGTTATGGTGGCTTTGATTCTTGTATCCAATGCGGCCGCGTTTAAGGCCATACCTCCAAATCCACAAATACCAAGGATTCCTATTCTATCTGGATCAACATTTTCCTGGACAGATAAAAAGTCCACTGCTGCCAAAAAATCTTCTGTATTGATATCTGGCGATGCCACATTACGTGGAAAGCCTGAGCTTTCTCCTGTATAGGATGGATCAAAGGCAATAGTTAGAAATCCTTTTTCAGCTAAAGTTTGCGCATATAATCCAGAAGCTTGTTCTTTTACAGCTCCAAATGGACCACAGACTGCTATTGCGGCTAATTTTCCTTCATATGTTTTTGGTGTATACATATCTGCAGCTAAAGTTAAGCCATATCGTGTATGAAAAGTTACTTTACGATGTTCAACTTGGTTACTTTTAGGGAATGTTTTATCCCATGTTTTAGTTAGATTTAATTTTTCTTCCATCATTTGTTCCTCCTTGATATACTAAATTTACAACCTAAAGTTTACTTTAGGTCAAGGATGTTTATAAAAAAATGGAGGAATGGTTATG
>CAMJQJ010000047.1 GCA_946408025.1 uncultured Faecalitalea sp. | reverse complement strand
CTAACGAAGTTTTTCACTCACGATAGGTGTTGCACTTAATTTGACAAATCACCTATTAAAAAACACGCTTGATTTAAGCGTGTTCATTAGAAAAATATTCGAAACATATCTGATTGATATCTCCGATCACATTAACACCATTCGTACCTAATGTAGTAAATATGACAATACTATAAGGAATATTTACTTCTTCCACAAACCCAGCTACATTTTCTGCATAATCATAAGATCCATATTTCTGAGCCGCATGAGTATTGATTCGCAAATCAAGATAATTATTTGGCATAGCATTTTTCATATTCTCAATCAAAGTTGAAAAGGAGTCTTTATGATCATACAGATATTGTAATACATCCCCTATATAATTTGGTGTTAAAACATTTTCATAAGAATAAAATTCATCATCCATTTGACGTGATGTATATTTTGTTGCTTCTTGTTTAAAACTCGTCCATCCACCAAGATTTTCAAACAAGATATGCCCTGCCGTATTATCCGATTTTATGATCAGAGAATTCAATAATGTTTCTAAAGTTATATTAGAACCTGCCGCATATTCGTCGGCAACACCAGCTCCACTTTCATAATACGCTGGATCATAATACAGTGTATCCTGTAAAGCGATTTCTCCATTATTCACTTTTTCATACCATAACATTGCCAGAGGTAATTTATAAACACTTGCAGCCGTAAATTCGACATCGCCATTGATTTCATATTCTTCAATACCATCTAAAGATCGAATTGATATACCTATTTGCTCCTGTGAAACGCCATTCTCAGTTAAATAAGCGTTGATCGAATCAATCAATTGTGTACTGGGTTCTCTTGTGTTCACGACCACTTCTTCTTGTTTGCTTGTCTTTTTTGTTGTATCCTCAGCTACCTCTTCTTCAAATTTTCCATCAAAGATAAAAGATCCAATAACAAGTCCTAAACAAAGACAAACAACAATACTAAGCGTCTTTATCAATATATCCTTGGACAAGAGATTACGCTCCTTTAGAACATTCCTCTAGGATAGATACTACAAGTCTAGTTTGATCACAGAGTTTTTCATAAGCTTCTATATCATTTAAACGCGTAATTCTTTCAAATTCAGCACATTCATATATCATATGCATGATTTGTTCGATACCTATATTAAGAGTATTCGATACATCTTTTTTACCGATCATATCTTTTTTAGGGGGAATAAATTCAACATGAGAACAAACTCCACAACTTGATCCAAATACACGAATCGTTCCATGATCCCCTTGAATATATACATGATTTTCACTTGAACTGTCTTTAGCACCTACGCACGTTGCGATAAATCCTGGATATCGCATGATCAAGATTCCACTGGTATCAATGCCATTATATCCTCTGTTCGCAATATATGATACGAATTCCGGTTTTCCAAAGATACCTGTTACAAAGTGAATACAATATACGTTGATATCCATTAAAGCACCGCCATTGAATGCGGGATCAAAGGCATTTGTCTGTTCATGGTTTTTATACTTTCCATAACGAGATGAATATTGAGAGAAATTACATTGAACAAATTTAAGCTCTCCACAATCTTTTAAATGTTCTTTGACCAAAGCATAGTTTGGTAAATGAATTGTTGTGATTGCTTCAAAAATGAATACACCATTTTCTTTGGCAAGTTCAAACAATTCATTACATTCTTTTAAAGTTGGTGTAAACGGCTTTTCATTAATCACATTCTTTTTCGCAAGAATGGCTTTTTTAGATTGTGAATAATGCAGAGAATTTGGACTTGCGACATAAATCGTATCAATTTCCGTATCATTCAACATCTCATCAAGATCCCAATAATACTTCTTTACACCATGTTTTTGTGCATATTCACAAGCCTTTTGTTCACTTCTTGAATATATTGCTTCAATTGACATATGATCCGTCATATTAACGGCCTGGATCATTCTGTCAACTATTACTCCTGTGCCAATTGTTCCTATCTTCATCTCTTTCTCCTTTTTTATGACTTTCTTTTCGATTATCTTTTTTCTTGGAATCATTTTTGCGAGATTTTGGTTTATCTCGGTAAATTCTGAAACATACACCATCTTCTGTATTATATCCTTTTACCTTGTATTTATTAGCTTTGGCAACTTTCGATACGATAGAAAGGCCTAAACCAAAACGCCCACCTTCACCTTTTTCATACGGTCTAAACAAAGATTCGATTCTATCTTCTGGCATCTTCGGACCATCATTGGAGATTCTTAGATCATCTTCTGTTACCGTTATCTTAATATACGACTTCGCATATCTAAAGGCATTATCCATGATGTTTTCAATGGCAACACGCCAAGATTCCAATAATCCATCAAAGAAAACTTCCTCAACTTCTGTAATAACACGAATTTCTGAACGAATCACTGCCGAGTTTAGCACCACTTCCTCTACAACCTCTTTCATGTTCGTTACAACACCTTCGGAATCACTCGTAACAAGATATTCAACACGGTTTAAATACAATAAGTTATGCACCTTGTCCTCTAGACGCTGTGCATTGTCTAAAATGACATCGACACTGCCTTCCAACGTTCCATATGGATAAATACCATCTTTGATTGATTCAGAATACGATTTGATCGTGGCAATTGGTGTCTTTAAATCATGAGATATGTTATGGATCATTTCTTCCTTAGCTTTTTCCTGGCGTGTCAACTCGTCTTTCATCGTTACCAGGGCATTGGCTACTTCACCAATCTCATCTTCTCGATTTAGATACAATTCAACTTGTTTACCTTGTTTGATCTGTTCAATATACGATTTTATTTGATTCAATGGATGAATAATAGAGAACACCCATACGATCATGATCAATAAGATCAGTGAGAATGCTAAAACCGTAACATACACTGTAGAATCAATAACTGAATCCCTTAGACTAGTCGAATAAGTCTCATCCATGAAACTAGCCACATAGAAATTAAGCGTTCCTGCATTCTGGATGCGATAATAATAACCTGTATGGTTGATTATAACGGTTCCCGTCTTGATATCCACTCCTGATTGAGCCATATCTTTACATTCACTACCTAAAAAATTATAAACAGCCTGGTGTTCCTTTGTATTATCATCACCAAAAGCTAAAACCTGATTCCCTTGAATCAAACAATTTGTTTGAATCGTATCGGATGACATGCATTCATAAAAATCTTCATCCAAAATTTCAGCATTTCTTTGAATAATATTGACAATTGGTTGTTGTCTTGCGGCCATTAGATCATACATCTGTTCAGCCAAAGTTATATCAATATTCTTAGAAAGGAATACAAAGAAGAATGCGGCAAAAAATGCAAGAAACAAAAGAATGAGCGCAAAAACCTGCTGTGTTAAAGATAATCGGCGAAAAAGATTTACTGGTTTTTTCATTATCCTATCCTAAACGATATCCATATCCGTAAATCGTATGAATATTTAGATTAGGCAGTTTTTTACGCAAACGACGCAATGTATCATCAACGACACGATCACTTCCAAAATAGTTTTCGTCCCAGACATTTTCCAAGATCTTATCACGAGAGAAAGCGATTCCTTTGTTCTTGATAAACATCATTAATAAATCAAATTCTTTTGTCGTCAATTCAATTTCATTATTGTCATAATAAATCTTTCTTTGTTCTTCATCTAATTCATAACCATCAATACTGATGCGGTTATTATCATCTTTATAAGCTCGTTTAATGATATTGTTTACACGCAATACCATTTCCTTTGGTGAGAAAGGTTTCGTGATATAGTCATCACTACCTTTTTCAAGACCGATGATACGATCAAACTCCTTATCACGCGCTGACATGAAAATTACCGGGATTTCTGGACCCTGCAAGCGAATTTCTTCAATTAGATCAAACCCTGATTTGTCATCCAACATGATATCCAAAATCCATAAATGAACATCATCATCTTGAACATGAGCACTGGCTTCTTCATATGTATAGTACGATCTAACTTCATAACCTTCTTTGCGTAAATATTGGGCAACAAGATTATTAAGATCTTTTTCATCTTCTACAACACAGATTACTCGTTTCATAATAACCTCCTCCTAGTAATTATTCTTTTCAACAAACTCAACAACTCGATTTACATACTGAGCACATAGATCATCCGTCTTGGCTTCCACCATCACTCGAATCAATGGCTCCGTTCCACTTGGTCTTACTAAGATCCTTCCTTCATCTCCAAGTTCCTTAGCAACCTCATCGACTACTTCTTTGAGTGCCTTGTCATTCAATGCCTTGGTCTTGTCATTTACCTTCACATTCTTCAACAACTGCGGATAGATAAATAAACCTTGGCTTAACTCCTTTATTCCCCTGCCGGTATTCTTCATGATTTCCAACAGTTTCAAAGCTGTTAATAGACCATCCCCTGTGACAGCATGCTCATAGAATATGATATGTCCGCTCTGTTCTCCACCAAGATAGTAGTCATTTTTCTGCATCTCTTCAAAGACATATTTATCTCCTACATCTGTCTTGATATAGTCGATCTTATTGGCATCCAAAGCTTTATACAATCCTAGATTCGCCATAACCGTTGTCACACACATGTTCTTGTTCAATGTGTTCTTTTCTTTCATGTATCTTGAGCAAATATACAGGATATAGTCACCATCCACTAAATTTCCATCCGGATCGACCGCAATCAATCGATCGGCATCTCCATCAAAGGCAAGTCCAAGATCAAAATCGTTCTCACGCATCATACGTTGTAAATTTTCTGGATGCGTGCTTCCGCATTTTGTATTGATATTGATCCCGTTTGGTGAATTATTAATAGCTTCAACTGTAGCACCTAACGAATCCAAGGTTTCTACCACAGTACTCGTTGCAGAACCGTTGGCAAGATCTACGGCAATATGATAGCCTTCCAGATCCACTGGAACGATTTCCTTTAACCAGGACATATAGATTTCCAAACCATCTTCCCAGTTGAAGTATTCACCGATATGATCTCCAGTTGCCAGATCAATCGTACAGTTTCCATCCATATAAGCTTCAATTTCCTGAAGAAGATCTTCTTCCATCTTTTCTCCATTATGGTTAAAACATTTGATTCCATTATCATAGTATGGATTGTGACTGGCACTGACCATGATCCCACAGTCAAATCGTTCCTTGCGAACAAGATAGCTGATAGCCGGAGTTGGACATACACCCAGCAAATAAACCTGGGCACCCATACTGGTAGCTCCAGCAGCTAACCCCAATTCAAACATGTCTCCGGATAAACGAGTATCCTTACCAATCAGTATCCTCGCATGTTTTTCTTTTCCATAATACCATCCAAGATATTGTCCGATCTTGATGGACATTTCCAGAGTCAAACCTTCATTGGCTCTTCCTCTGACTCCATCGGTTCCAAAATATTTTCCCATGATAATACCTCCTAATCACTGTCACTGTTTGCACGTTTTACACTTGCCTGTATCGTTGTAGGTGAAATATCGACTTGTAATGGTGTACCACTTGAATCGTAAGCCATTACATTAGCTTGAATGTTAAAATCACCTGTTTGTCCGGTGGCATCAATAATAGCTTTAACGCTTCGTATAGAGTTTATTTGTTCCTGACTCGCTTTAATCACAACTGTTGTTTCAGATAGAACTGGCGTTATAAAGTCACTGGAACTTTGTCCTGTTCCTAATAACAATTCTGGTGTTACAGTAAATTGTTTAGAAACTTTTTTGCTGATGGTTACTTCTGCAGTAGCCGGTTCAATAGTCGCTTGAAGATTGGAAGGAAGTTGTGAAATTTGAATATCGACAGCGACATTTCCTTCTGTATATTTTCTTACATCCGCAATTGCACGAATATTTCCTTGTTGACGATAGACTTGTACATCTGAAGCACTACCTGTAATTGTGACATCAACAGTACTTGGTATTCCTTCTATGACATAGTTTTCTGTATCTGCTAATGTTTCTACTGAAACGTCATTGATCGTAACAGATACTGTCGTATCATGAAACAAAGAAAGACTGATATCTTCATAATTAACGGAAACTGAAATAATAATTGCCAAGAATAACGAAATAAACAAAGATCCCTTTTTATTAAAGACGACCTTATCAAACAATTTTGACAATTTTCGAAAGATCATCTGAAACAATTCAACGATCTTAGAAACAAGAGTTTTGTTTTCTGGATTTTCCATCTTACTTACCTCCCTGTTTCTTTTCTAGAAGATCTACAACTTCTATTGGTTTAATTCTTTCGTCAATACGAACGATTCCTTCACTTTTTTTAGATCTCGTTAATCCAAAACTTTTTGCAGTCTTGATTACCGGCTGTAAGATAGAAGGTGTTTCCTGTTCGTCCACCTGGATCAAACGATTTGTCAAATAACGTTTTAAGCCTTCTGGTGGATACTGCGTCAATTGTCCACGATAAGCAACCGAAATATTTCCAGTTTCTTCAGAAACGATAATAGTAATGGAATCCGTAATCTCACTGATTCCTACAGCCGCTCTATGTCTTGCCCCATACTTGCTAGGAAGATCCTTTGTCGTTGGTGGAAAATATGCAGCCGCACATGCAATCTGTGTTCCTTGAATGATGACAGCACCATCATGCATAGGTGTTCCATATTGAAATATCGTTCCTAACAATTCTCTGGATACTTGAGAATCCATACGAATTCCGGACTGTATATAATCATCTAATGAATTGGATTGTTCAATCGTAATCAAAGCACCTGTCTTGGAGTTTGACATATCCGTACAAGCATCGACCAATTCGTTGATCATATTTGTATATTGACTGATTTGAAATTCATTAGGGAGAATTGCAGTTGTCTTCCCTACTTTTTCTAACATCCCGCGAATTTCTGGTTGGAATAAGATCAAGATAGCTACGATTCCCCAGTTCAAAAACAAATCAATCAAATAGCCCAAAGTATTTAATCCGATCCATACCGCAAGAACTTTAATGATCATAATGACCAATAAACCTTTTAAGATCTGGATTGTTCTTGAATTGTTACGAACTAAGCGAAACGCACTATAGATCAAAGCCCATACAACAAGAATATCAAGGATCAGTCTTAGAAAAGTTAGTACATCGGATAAAGAAATCTCCATTTCTTCGCCCCCTTATTTTATTCGTTGATAATTTTTTCGATCATTTCATGAATTGATGAGTAAACATATAATGCGTGATCTTTTACTTCATCATAAGCCGTTTCTATAGCAGCTCCATGAGTACCATATTCCATCAATGGAATATCATTATAAGAATCCCCTATTGTATAAGTATCTTTTTCGTCAATACCTGCCCATTCACAAACAAAATCTAAACCTGTTGCCTTTGAAATTCCCTTTGGGACAACATCTACAACATAGTTATTAGCATAGGCAACAACTATATCTCCAAAATATTGATTAATTGCTTCGGCCATAGAAACAGCTAAATCAACTTCGGCCATAGAAATTACGATCTGAGCATATTTTGCCATATTCATTACTTCTTCTTCACTCATATCAGGTTCTAAGCCAACATAACGATGTTCATTTGTATCATCAATCACGATACGATGACGATTGATCCCATCATTGACCACATAGCTGCATACACCTTCCATCGTCTTAGCAATATAGATAATATCCAAACTCGTAATATAATCTAAATAATTTGACAACAAGATATTCCCATCCTTATCAAATACCATTCCTCCGTTGTTAGTAACGACATAATCAACTGGTAAATCGTATTCATCAATTTGTTTCTGAATAGAAACTTTGGAACGACCTGTAACAATCGCAAATTGATTCCCTGCGTCTTTCCATTTCTGAATAGCCTTAAGATCTTCAGGCATAATGTGTTTGGCATACAATAAAGTACCATCATAATCACTCGCAAATAGTTTCATATACTTTTCCAACCTTTTCTAAACTTATTCCATTCTATAATACCATATTTAAGTTGCAAATCACATAATTCAAGATTAAAAAGTCATTAAAACAAAATGGAAATTTGTAACATAAAGAAAGCGGATCTTTCAATTCGATCCGCTAGTATATTCGATTCAATTGTTATTTTATCATCTATCTCATTATGCGGTTATCTACTTGTTCTGATATAGCACTTTCCATTCATTCTAATGTCTTTATCTCTTTTTATCTTGGTATCTATATCTTCCCATTGTAGTTTAGATGATTCACTCAATTATCCATTTCAGAATTTTATCCTTTGTGAAATCCATCACCAGTAGAAATCTGTTACTACCAAACCTTCTTCCTCAATTTCAAATTAAGTTTTCATGGAATGTTTATTCTGATCCTTGATCAGCCTACCTTTTGGAGACTTCTCTCCATAGTTTTGGATTACTAAGACTCTCTTTTTTGATCTTAGATTTCTAATGTATTGTCATCTTCCCACCGCTCTCTATCATATTTTCAAAAGTAAAGGCTTCTATTCTTCATCCTCTTTTCTCTTTTTTTGAAGTCCTTTCTTTTGGTTCATCTACATTATATGTCAAAATTTTTAAAAGAAAATACCACTGTCCAAAGTGGTATTTATTCTGGAATTTTCGGTTTAATTTGTGACATCAGCTTTCTTTTCTGAGCTCGAGACATCGGAATTCTTTCCTGTGTTACAATTTGAACTTCATCTTTGTTCCATGCAACTATGTGTTTGGCGTTGACCAGATATGAAACATGGACTCTCAAAAAACCATAAGGTGCAAAAACATTTTCTAATTCTGACATATTCACTCGCTTGTGAAACTCGCCCTTCTTCGTATGAAAATAAACCATTTTATCAATTTTCTCTAAATAATAAATATCTTCATAAGCGAGATTGACATGAACTCCATCATACGAAAAATTATATAAATCAACCTGGGAGCATTGCGATAAGATAGTTTGTTCATATTTTTTTACATCCTCAACGATATGATCTTTTTCAATGTACAAAACACGTGATCTTTGATCCTTGTCTTTTGTCACCGAGGCATTTTTACATACATAAATGAACAATGCATTAGGATTATCGTGAACAAATACGCTCTCTAGACGAGCTGTCTTAAACATCTCATCAAAGACAAAAAGATGAATTTCCTGCTTCTTCATCGCCTTTGCCAAATCACTGGCTTTGCGATAATGGCGAAACGCCCAATCCAGATCATTAAACACTTTTGACAATTCAAAAACAATATCTTTGGTTTCTTTTTCATACTCTAAAAATGCGACACGAATCATATAATTATTATAAACTTATCACATAAAAAAGGCCACTTTAAATGACCTTAATTACACTTTTTCACGCCATAGTTTAGCGCCTAATTTCTTTAATTTTCCATCCAGGTTATCATACCCACGATCGATATGATATACATCATGAATTTCAGTAACTCCCTCAGCCATCAAAGCAGCTACAACAAGCCCAGCTCCACAACGTAAATCCGTTGCGGTAACGCTTGTTCCATATAACTTGGTCTTTCCATTGATAAAACAGCTTGGAACACGAACATCAATATCTGCACCCATTTTATTCAATTCGTAACAATGTTTAAAACGCTCTGTATAAATAGTTTCAGTCACTACTGAATTCCCTTCTGCCTGCGTCAATAATACTGTAAAAGGTTGTTGAACATCTGTAGCAAAGCCAGGATATGGTTTAGTTTGTATCTCAGTTGGTCTTAATGTATTGGATCTGCCTGTAACGTGGATAAAGTCAGAACCTACTTCCATACGAATACCAACTTCTTTTAGTTTTGAAACAATAGATTCCAAATGCTGAGGAATAACATTTTCAATAACCATGTCATCAGCCATTGCAGCTGCCATGATCAAATACGTTGCTGCTTCAATACGATCTGGAATAATTTCATGCAGACAGCCACCTAGACTTGAAACACCATCGATTACGATCGTACTTGTTCCCATACCATGGATCTTGGCACCCATTTTATTTAATAATGTTGCAATATCGATAATTTCTGGCTCTCTGGCTGCATTTTCAATCGTTGTTCTTCCATTAGCATATACAGCTGCCATCATGATATTGATCGTGGCACCTACACTTGAAATATCCAGAAAAATATTAGTACCTACCAATTCATCCGCATGCAGGATATAACACCCATTTTCATAATCAACTGTTGCCCCTAAAGCCTCAAACCCCTTTAGATGCAAGTCAATAGGACGAGGTCCTAAATAACAACCGCCCGGCATTTTGATCTGTACATGTCCAAACTTCCCTAATAAAGCACCCATGAAATAATAACTTGCACGAAGTTTTGAAACAGCTCCCGAAATCATTGGGATGTTTTTCATGTTGGTTGGATCTATATATAAAGTCTCATCATCT
>CAMJQJ010000046.1 GCA_946408025.1 uncultured Faecalitalea sp. | reverse complement strand
GATTTCCATTGGTGACTGGAGTTCAGACGTGTGCTCTTCCGATCTACCAGGTGCTTGTTACGCAATGTATAAGACAGCTTACGCAAAAGAACAACCTAAAGTTAGAGGTATGTTATTAGCTTCTGCATTAACTTCATTCGCAACTGGAATCACTGAACCAATTGAATTCTCATTCATCTTTATTTCACCAATCTTATGGGTATTCCACGCATTTATGGCTGGTATGTCTTTCTTGATTATGTCTTTATTACAAGTCGGTGTTGGTAACGCTGGTGGTGGTTTCGTAGACTTGTTTATCTTCGGTATCCTACAAGGTACATATACAAAATGGTACTTCTGTGTAATCCTAGGAATTGTTTACTTCTTCGCTTACTTCTTTGTATTCAAATATGTAATCGAAAAGAAGAACTTAAAAACTCCTGGACGTGATGTAGAAGATAGTAGTGATGATGTAGTACAAGTTGAAGCTAGTGAATTGGGAACAACAATTTTAAAAGCTATTGGTGGTAAAGAAAACATTCGTGACATTGATAACTGTATTTCAAGATTAAGACTAATTTTAAATGATACTTCAGTAGTTGATGAAGCTGCATTAAAAACAACTGGATCATTAGGAATTATTCGAATTAATGAAAATAATATTCAGGTTGTATATGGTCCAAAAGTAGAAGAAGCAACACACGCTTTAAAACAAGCAGCTGGTACGTATAAATAATAGCAAAATATCTATAAGTGTATTCTTATAGATATTTGTTTAGTTAAGGAGATTAGATTTATGGAAGTAAAATATGAAAATGTAAAATTACCTGAGTGCGATTGCACAAATGTTCCAGTGCAGTTAACTGATGAAACAATGCAGGAACGATTAAATAAAGTGCTAGATAGAATGAATCGTGAAAACTTTGATTCATTAGTGATTTATGCAGATTTAGAACACGGTAATAACTTTGAGTACTTGACAGGATTCTTACCTAGATTTGAAGAAGCATTATTAGTTTTGAATTCAAATGGAAATCATTATATGGTTCTAGGAAATGAAAATTTAAATAAAGCTTCAAAAGCGAGAATTAAGAATACATCTATTCACTGCCCACACTTTTCATTACCTAATCAACCTATGGATGTTAAAGAAGGAATCAAAGATATCTTAAAACGTTGTGAATTTAAAAGCGGCGATAAGGTAGGCATTGTTGGATGGAAAAACTTCACTAGTAAGTATGAGGATAATGCTCAATTATTCGATGTTCCATATTATGTTGTAGATACAATTAAAGAACTTGTTGGAAGTAATGTATTTAATGCAACAAGATTATTTATTGGAGAAGATGGTGCTCGTTGCACAAACAATGTAAATGAAATTGTTCACTATGAATTTGGAGCTGCCCTTGCGAGTGACTGTATTTTGAAGGCAATGAATCACTTGGATGTAGGTGTTTCTGAAATGGAATTGGGAAACATCTTAAATGCATATGGACAAAGAAATAGTGTAGTTACAATTGCGGCATCTGGACCTAGATTTATCAAGGCAAATATTTATCCAACAACGAACACAGTGAAATTAAAAGATCCAATCAGTTTATCGATTGGATATAAAGGTGGATTCTCATCTAGAGCTGGTTATGCAGTTCATGACAGTAATGAATTGGATGAAGCTGTTCAAGATTATTTAGATGTATTAGTAAAACCATATTTCTCATCCGTAGCAGTATGGCTAGAAAAAGTTCATTGTGGAATGCTTGGTGGCGAAGTTTATGATTTAATTGAAGAAACAATGCCAAAGACTGAATACAATTGGAGCTTGTGTCCTGGGCATTTAACAGCTGATGAAGAGTGGATGTCATCAAATATTTATGAGAATAGTAAAGAATTAGTACAAAGTGGCATGTTGTATCAAATTGATATTATTCCATCAAAATCAGGCTATGCGGGTACAAGTGCAGAAAGTACAGTTTTATTAGCGGATGAAAATCTACGAAAACAGATTGCACAAGAAGAACCGGAATTGTGGAATCGAATTCAAAAGAGAAGAAAATATATAATTAATGAATTGAATATTTCATTAAATGATGATGTTTTGCCAATGTGTTCAACAGTCGCATACTTAAGACCATTTTTATTAAATAAAGAAAAGGCTATGAAACTATGAGTCACAAATTGAATTTTCTAAAGAGTTATATCTTAAATGCTTTGGCATTTGTATTTTCTTATTGTATGCCGATTGCAGGATTCTTTATTCTTGGCTATGCATTGAAAAAGGATTTACCTCAAACAAGAATCTATGCGTCTTGTGGAGTCCTTCTTGCATTTTTAACACAAATCGTAACAAGATTAGTTTAAAATCTTGTTTTACTTAGGAACTCAAATATGGGTTCCTTTTTTTAATTACAGTTTTATAACAATTTACGCTTGTGTAATTTTTTGGAAATAGTGTGGTGTAGTAGGGAATGTAGAATGCAGCGAAACTTAAACTTGCCACTTTAAAATTTGTTCAATGATGTAGTTTGTGTGTTAATAAAATTGTTGTGAAACCGTAATCATTTTAAATTAATTGTTAAAAAAAGTGCCACATTGCTGGTTTATATTTTGTATTGAGGTAAAATTTTAAAATGATTAAATTATAGATGAGGTAAGAAATATGATTGCATTAACTTTAAGACAGAGAAACATTATTGAATATTTATTAAGCCGCGATTCGTACGTGACTAATGATGTGATTGCGTCTAATTTTGAAGTGAGCAATCGTACGGTGCGTAAAGACTTAGAAGTAATTTCTGCTTACTTAAAAGAACAAGGAATCTCTTTGGTTCGAAAGCCTGGTAAGGGTGTATGGATAGAGAATAAACAAGAAGTATTGTTTGATGATTTAAGCTGTTCTTATTCTAAGAATGAGCGAATTGTTATTTATGTTACATCATTGTTATTGAATGATGTGAATACATTTATGACTCTTGCTTCTAGTTGTGGTGTAAGTAAACAAACAGTAATTAATGATTTAAATACTATTGAAAAATTTCTTGATGGATATCATCTTTCATTAATAAAAAATCAGGGTGTTGGTACAAGCCTTGAAGGAGATGAGACTGATATTCGGCGTTTGTTTATTGATTTGTTGTTTACAAATGATCATTCGAAAATTGTTTATGAACTATGCATAAATAATGATGGTATTCAAAGAAATCTAGATGTTTCATTTGAGCTGATAACAGTAATTGAAAATGAATTTCGATTTAGATATGTAGATAGAGATCGAATTTCCATTGTTTTAAGCTTTTTGTTGAATCGATTGGGGTTAATGAAAACAAAAAATTCGACAATTCAAAGTTCAGACATGGAAAGAATCAATTCTATCTTGTCTACGAAAATTTCGGATAGTAATGATCAAGAATATATTAGTTCGTTCTTATTAGGTGAACGAGTGGAGGGGTCTTTAACTTTGGATTCAAAGGTTGAAGATGAGGCAAATGAAATAAGTGAACATTTGATTTCATCTTTAAAGAAGATACATTACTTTGATTCTGAAGATATGAAAGATATCATACGCAGTTTAACAGTACATGTTCGAGCGGCAATTTATCGATGTAGGAATAACATTCATATTCGTAATGAATTGGATGAGCAGGTGCGTTTTGCAATTGGTGTTATGTATGAATTCACAAAAAAAGAATTGAATGTGTATGAAACTAAATACAATTTAAATTTTGATCAAAGTGAAATATCGTATATTGCATTATATCTTGCTTCTATTTTTGAAACAGGAGTACAAGAAGATTTAAAAGTAGTTATTATGATTGTTTGTACTTTTGGGTTGGCAACAAGCTCTATTTTAAAATCTCGTATGTATCAAATCTTTGGAGATTGTTTTATTGTAGGACCTTATTCGATTGAAGAGGCGGAGAAATATTTAGAGAGTCATGAGGTGGATTTGATCATATCAACAAATCATATGAGCGTGAAATCAACGAATGTGATTTATATCAATCCATTATTAAAACAGAATGATATTGAAATGATAAGAAATACATTGTTTCAGGAATCCTTTATGAAAATGTGTTCTTTGTTCTTTAATAAGAATAAAGTTGTAGAACATGATTATCATTGTTTAGGTGAGTATATTTCGAAAAATGATGTTTCAATTTCGAAAGGAAAAATATCTTGGGAAGATGCAATACGAAAAGCAGCAGCGCCTTTAGTTGCTAAAGGAGATATTGAAAGTAAGTATGTAAATACGATGATCCAGGCAGTAAATGAATTTGGAACTTATATGGTTATTACTCCTAAAGTTGCTTATGTGCATGCTGGCAAAGATGATGGAGTGAATAAAAATTGTGTATCATTATTGCTTTTGGAAAATGAAATACCTTTTGGGTCATTTAATACAAAGCCAGTTATTGCGATTGTTGTTTTAGGAATTTGTGATAAGGAAGAATCACAATTGTTAAATATTGCCAATATATTGGATATACCAGAAAACATAGAGCTATTAAAAAATAGTAAGAATATAGAGTCAATTTTGAGCTTACATGATTGAGGAGAAAATAGATATGAGTACAGGAATAAAATTACAAAATATTCAAATTGGTTTAGGAGCAAAGGATTGGAAAGAAGCAATCCGTATAGCTAGTGTGCCTTTAGTTAAATGTGGTTCAATTGAAGAACCTTATGTTGAAAATATGATAAGTAGTGTAGAAACATTAGGACCATATATAGTGATTATGCCTCAATTTGCGTTGGCTCATGCTGCTCCGTGTGAGTATGTAAAAAAATCAGATATTTCAATCGCAACGTTTAAAAATGATATTGAATTTCATTGTGATAACGATCCCGTAAGAATTGTAATGTGTTTGGCTTGTACAGATAAAACAAGTCATATAGAAATGTTACAAAGTGTTGCCACTACACTAATGGATGAAGAGATAGTGGCAAAGATGGTTGCCTGCACAAGCGAAGAAGAACTATATTCTTTGTTTCAGGATAAATAGAGAAAGGAGTGAGAAAGAATGAAAGTACCAAAGATTCAAACTGTTTGTGGATTTGGATGCGGCTCTAGCTTGATGCTTCGTATGAATGTAGAAAAAATCGCAAAAGAACATAATTATGAAATTGAAGCATTTTGTGGAGATGTTGGTTCATGTTGTGCAAACCAGTGTGATGTAATTTTTATTTCTGAGGAATTGGCTGATCGAATCAAAGATCGTGCACAGGTTCCTGTTGTGGCTATTAAAAATTTCATGAACAAAAAAGAAGTAGAAGAAAAAACTTTAGCTTACTTAGAAGAAAATTGTAAATAAGGAGAGTATGTATGGGAGTATTAAATTTTATTATTAATGAAATCTTCAATCAAGGCGCTATATTCCTTGCCTTGATTGCTTGTATTGGTTTGATTCTTCAGAAAAAATCATTTTCTGAAATTGTACGTGGAACATTAACTACGGCAATCGGTTTCTATATTCTATCTTGTGGTACTGGTTTAATTACTGGTAATTCTATTGATGGAATTTCGGCTGCTTTTAATGCAGTAACACCAAGTGCAGTTGCAAGTAAAACAGTGGATATTGGAGCTGAATTTGGAACACAGATTGGTATTGTAATGATCATTGCGTTTGCTGTTAACGTATTAGTGGCTCGTTTCACAAAATGGAAATCTATTTTCTTAACTGGACATATGTTATATTGGTTCCCATTTGTATTTATTGCTGCAGGTGTAGATGCTGGATTAACTGGTGGTAAATTAATTGGATTAGCTGCTGTATTTACTGCAGTATATATGATTGTTTCTCCAAATTTGATGAAACCATTGGTAAAATCTGTTACTGGTGATGATTCATTCACAATTGGACACCCAACAACATGTTTATCATTGTTATCTGCAGGATTAGCAACTTTATTTGGAAATAAAGAACATTCTACAGAAGACTTAAACGTACCTAAATCATTAGGATTTTTAAGAGAAATCTCAATTACTGGATCAATTACTATTGCGATTACTTACATTGTTTTATATTTTATCTTAGTAGCTAACGGAAAAGATCCTGGAACTATTTGGGGATATGCAGGTGGAACTACTGGTATTTTCACATATATCTTTACACACGCTATTTACTTTGGTGTTGGTATTACTGTAATGCTTCAAGGTGTTCGTATGATGATTGCTGAAATCGTTCCTGCATTTAAAGGTATTGCGGATAAGATCGTTCCAAATGCTATTCCAGCATTAGATGTTCCAGTTATTTTCCCTTATGCACCAAATGCTTTATTAATTGGATTTATCGTTGCTATGATTACATCAATTATTACTTTATTACTAACTAGTGGAATGTTCCCAACAGTTGTAATTCCATTGATTTCAACTTGTTTCTTTGAAACTGGATGTGCTGCTATTATTGGTAATGCCAAAGGTGGAGTTCGTGGATGTATTATTGGAGCCGCTGCATGTGGTATCGTAATGGTATTCTTAGTTGGATTTGGAGCTTACTTCTTCAATAACACAATTCAACAATGGATGTTAGTTTATGGTGGTCAGGACTTCTCTTTATGGGGAATTGTAGAAGGATTTATTGCTCGATTAATTGCTTAGTATGGAATTCAAATATTTAGAACGCATTCACGAGTTAATGGATGTCATCGAAAAAAATGAAACAAAGTCCATGGAAGAATGTGTTGACTTACTGACCACATGTATCTTAAATAAACATTCTATATATACTTTTGGTGCAAGTCACGCGGGTATTTTGAGTGAAGAATTGTATTATCGTGCTGGAGGTTTGATGTTATTTAATCCAATCTTTGGTAGAGAGATTATGCTTGATACATCTCCAATTACTTTAACAAGCAAAATGGAAAGATGTGTTGGTTATGGAACAAATCTAGCACAAAGTAAAGTTAACTTTAAAAAAGACGATGTATTAATTGTTCATTCTGTTTCTGGAAGAAATCCAGTAGCCATTGAAATTGCAGCAGAAGCGAAAAAAATGGGCGCCAAAGTAATAGCTATCACAAATTTATCTTATTCTAAAAGTGTGACTTCTCGTCATCCATCAAAAAAGAAATTGTATGAATTTGCTGATATTATTTTGGATAATCATGGAGATGTTGGTGATGCTTGCGTAAAAATTGATGGTTTAGAACAAAAGGTTTCTCCAACTTCAACTGTAATTGGAGCAATGATGCTTAATTCGATTGTTGCTGCTGTGACACAAAAATTAGTGGATTCAGGCATGAAAAAACCGCCAATCTTTTATAGCGCTAACTTAGATGGCGGCGATGCATTGAATCAAAAATTGTATGAAGAGTATAAGGAAAGTATTCATTATCAATTTTGATTCAGCAGAACAATTATAGCATAACAAACAGGAGCTGTAACGGATAAGGAAGTTTCAGCTCTTTTGTAAAGATATGTGCCCTATTTGGCGCTTACAAAGAACGGTTTGGCTGTTTATGGTCAAACCGTTCTTATATTCCATCCATATCAGAATAATAGTGTTGTAAGTCTTCTTGCATTTGTGATTTAACTCTATCCCAATCTTCTTTATTCATCTTACTGTATAGAACATGATTCATTGAGATAATGCTCAAGTCTTTTGAATAATATAAGAATCTTTTACGTTCAAATTTCTCAAATGGATTTGTTAACATATTTCTGCAGATTGCTTTTCTATCTTGTAGAGTGGTTTCATTGTATGGACAAGTACTACGATCTACTTGTAGTCCTCTATCAATTCTGTCTTGGTAGAAGGCGATATAGTCATTTAATACATCATCTATTTTAGCATCACCGATCGAATTAACATTTTTAACAAAAGCTAATAAGAATGGCATTTTATAAGATAATGAATAATCTCTTTCTTCTAAGAATTCAAAGAAGTCTTGTTTGATTGTATCATTGTTGTGTTCTTTTATACCCAATTCTTTTCTGTACTTTTCAACATCATCAGGACTAAATAAATATAAAGATTTACTACCAAATTTATATTCTACACTAGGTTTTATTTTTCCTTTTTTAATCCAACTTGTTACAGTTCCGGTATTGATAAAGTATTCTCGTGCGAGTTGTTCTTGACTTAGATAATCGCCATATTTATCTTCAAATGTATTGATATCCACTTCAGTAATACGCTCAATTCGTTCTTCAATTCCATCCACAATTAACATCTGACCAGGCGTGTAATTTGTTATCGTGATATCACCGAATGGTACATAATATGGATTCGCAAATATAGTATGCATATTACAAGCTTTGATCATAGCTCCATATTCATCAACAACATCAATCACAATTACATTTTTCTTAGTATCTGTTTTTCGTAGCCCCCTACCTATTTGTTGTAGATACAGAACTTTAGAAAGAGTAGGTCTAGCCATAACTAAAATACCAAGCTCAGGATAGTCCCATCCTTCAGAAATCATGTTACAAGTACAAAGGAATCGGATTTTCTTGTTCTTGAAATCATCCATGACAGATGCAGGATTTTTTGTTTGTCCGGTATAGCTAGCCGCAACAATTCCAGCTTTATTAAGAAGACGAGCCATTTCGTTTGCGTGAGAAACATTAACACAAAAGATGACGCCTTGTCGTAAGCTGGCTTCTCCAGAAGTAAAGTATTCTTTAAGTACATCTACAATTAATTCATTTCTAGAAGTCACTCGTATTCTTTTTTCTAGATCTGCATTTACATAATCTTTACCATTAAAGCGAACTTTAGAAAGATCAATGTTTGTTTCGATTCGATATACATTTGCCTTGGCAACAATTCCTTTTTCCATAGCTTCTTTTAAAGACAATGAAGTGGAATATGTACCAAATACAGTTTCTAATTTTTTCTTATCCGGTCTTTGATCGGTTGCAGTCAAACCTATGGTGAAATCTGCATTATAATATTGAATAACTCTTTTTAGTATTGGAGCCACCGCATGGTGAGCTTCATCAACAACTATATAATTATAATAATCCGAAGATAATTCTGTATAATGTCTTGCCATATATGCATAGGTTCTTATATCGATTTTATCTTCTAGTTCAGGCAAAGAATTATGCACTCTTTGATTCCAGTCTGTCAAAATATTGATTCCGGGAACTAATATTAATCCTTTGAAATCTTTTTTGTTCTTGGCAAACTCACGTAAATCTTCCTCGACAATTTTTGATTTCCCGGCAGCTGTTGGTAGTACAATCAAAAATGCTTTGATTCCAGCATCTCTTCTTTTCTGGATTTCTTGTAAACTAATGGATTGATGTTCATATAATTCGACGGTTCTATCTATTTTTAAACCATCATCAATAAATTTAGATGCATCACTTCCAAAATATTGTTTAATATCATCTTCAATGCGATTTTCAAATGCACAATCCTCAGTAGAAAAACGGAATAATTTGATTCCCCATGAGGCACATGTATTTTGTTTTGTTAATTGGTTTTTATATTTTTCTTCACCTATGATTTGAGGGTGATGATACGTTACACCGTTTTCTTCCACTGCGTATTTTTCATCTTTTGTTCGTACAAAATAATCAAGGAAATAATTCTTTCCATTTTCATCGCAAATATCATATTCGCGAGAAATATATTTAAGTGCATTCATGCCATAAGCATTTGAGAAACTCTTCTCGAAATGGAGTTCTAATGGAGATACATCGGATTGTTCGCTTCTGTCTCCAACACTTCTTGTATAACTAGTAGGCAATACAATTTCTTTTCTAGAAAGATATTTATCGACTTCTAAATGAGAGTAGCCTAAGAAACGGAAAACTCTCTTGAATTGGTGCATATAATTATTTTGTTTATCTGTGATCAGCATATATGAAAATACAGGATCATTACTCTTGTGCTCACAAATATCTTCATCAATAATAACCATGTCTTTTCCATTATCATAAAAATTGGATATTCCACCATTTGGATATTTGATTTTCTCTCTTAAAGAAAAATCAGCGTGTTCAACTAAGAATTGGTCTTTTGAAGGAGTAGATTCAACCATTTTTCTTCCTCCCTTCCTGGTCTTACATCTGTGGTAATCCAGTATTCTTTAATCATTAAGTTGTCTACATCATGAATGAAGTCTTTGAAAATATCTAAAGTGAAATCTGTGAAGAATCTTCCATTTCTTTCTCCTTCGAAATCTCCATATTTAAAGGATGTGTAAATGACGCCATCATCTTTTAAAGCATTATTCATTTTTGATAAGACGTTTTTTAATTCTGACTTTGGCAAATGCAATATGGAAGAGCATGCCCAGATTCCATCATAGTAATTCTGTTTATCTAAATCTTGAAACAACATGTGTTTTACTTGAATTCCTGTATATACACTGGCACTCTTGCATAATTCCAAAGATCCATCAATGGCATCAACATCATAGCCAGCACCAATAAAACATTTAGTGTCTCTTCCAGATCCACATCCAAAATCTAATATTTTATTTCCAGACAATTCTTTAAGAAATTTATCTTGTATATCTTTTAAATTGGCTGATACAGTTCCTTGAATAAATGATTCAGCATTTTTATTATAGTAGTCCAAAGTTTTGTTTATCATATATACCTCTAATACAATCTAATACTGTGTATATAATATCTTGAAGTTGTATTCAAATCAATTTAAAACAAAAAACAGGAACTTGTGTGTTCCTGCATTAAGATTCAATGTAATTTTAGAATTCTTTACAAAAAATAGAGCTGGCATTGAGTAAGTTGTGAAATGGTGCCAGCCCTAAAGCTAAAGGGTTGATTATTGTGATAACCAACATGAAATATATTAACATGAAATGGATTTTTAATCAGCAAAAAAAAACAACATTTTTTTGACAAAATAAAAGGACCGGAATGGGCCCGGTCCAGAAATGGGAATGTTGAGAAAGTTA
>CAMJQJ010000045.1 GCA_946408025.1 uncultured Faecalitalea sp. | reverse complement strand
AGATTTCCATTGGTGACTGGAGTTCAGACGTGTGCTCTTCCGATCTGACGAATGTTTTGATAAGTTATTAGATCTATTAGAAGAGCATGGAGTTAAGACGGTTGTCTTAGGATTGCCAAAACACATGAACGGAGATGTTGGTGTGCGAGGACAGCTATCTATAGATTTTGGTGCGGAACTTGAAAAAGAAGGCTATCATGTTCATCTTTGGGATGAAAGATTGACGACAGTCAGCGCTCAAAGATTTTTGCTTGAGGGGGACGTTTCTAGAAAGAAACGAAAAAAAGTAATTGACCAGATGGCTGCAGTGCAAATTTTGCAGAGCTTTTTAGACAGACAAAACGGGGGTATTTGATCCTCCGTATTTTTTTGGAAAGGAAGAAAAACTATGTTAGATTCAAACAGCTTATATGTCAAAGACGAAAATGGAAATGAAAAACGTATGACCATATTGTTTACTTTTGATAATGAAGTGACAAAGAAACAATATGTCGTTTTCCAAGACCCAGAACAGGACGAAGATGAAGTCTATGCTTCAGCTTATGATGAATATGGTCAGCTATTGCCAATTGAAACTGATGAAGAATGGGAAATGGTAGAAGAAGTCATCAATACTTTTGTTGAGGACAACGAAAATGCCTAAATCTAGAAGAAGACCTAAGAAAAACAATGCGGTTCGTAATATACTTTTAGTAATCGTGTTAGTTTTAGTTGTAGTATTAGGGGGGATATTTGGCTATGGTTATGTCAACTTGCAGCCAGTGGGAGATGGTTCTAACAAGGTAGATTTTCAAATTGAAGAAGGTTCTGATTTTGATACAGTCTTGCATGATCTTGAAGATCAAAACTTGATTCGATCTGCTACAATCGGCAAGTTATATGCCAAAGTTACAGGACATCAGGAATACTATGCAGGTTTCTTCAAATTAAATGATGGTATGAGTACTGGTGATATTTTGAACCAGATTGGTGATATAGAGAATGCAACGACACAACAAATTTCAATTACGATTCCAGAAGGGAAATGGGCTAAGGAAATTGCTGCCAGCATTAGCGAACAGTTTCCTTACACAACTGAAGAGGTTTTGGAAACTTGGAATGATATTGAATACATTCGCAATTTGGCAAATGATTATACTTTCTTAGATCCAGAAGCACTCTCAAACGAGAATTATAAAGTGAAACTGGAAGGTTATTTATTTCCAGAAACATATTTCTTTGATAAGGATGCAACGATTGATGAAATTACGAGAACTTTGTTAAATGGATTTGAAACGATTTATGAAAAGTATAAGACACAATTTGACAACAGTTCTTATTCGATACATCAGCTTGTTTCTTTGGCAAGTGTAGTCCAATTTGAATCAGGAAGCGCACAAGAAATGCCAACGATTGCTCAGGTATTCTACAATCGCCTTAACCAACAGATGCGTTTAGAATCCAGTGTAACGGTATGCTATGCACTGTATGATGAATTTAACGATCCACAGGATTGTGAAGTTAGAACGGATATTGAATCACCATATAACACATATTTAAATGATGGGTTGCCTATTGGTCCAATCTTAAATCCAGGTGAAGAGGCGATTAAAGCCGTCTTGAATCCTTCACCAAATGATTATTTGTTCTTTGTTGCAGATATTTATGGTGATGGAAGTGTTTATTATTCGACAACCTATGAAGAACACCAGGCTAAAATGGAAGAATTAGGTCTAGTTATTGAATAATTTACGTTCTGTGATATAATTCAATCGCATTAAAAATAAGGAGTGATAGTATGCCAAACGAAAAGTTTTACGTTACCAAAGAAGGTTATAATGATTTAGTAAAAGAACATGAAGAGTTAGTCCATAAAACACGTGCTGAAGTCATTGTTGAACTTCAGGAAGCCAGAGCACAAGGTGACTTGTCTGAAAACGCGGACTATGATGCAGCCAGAGAACATCAGGCACAGGTAGAAGCACGTATTCGTGAATTGGAAGCTTTGATCAAAAATTCTGAGATTATCGAAGAATCAGATGGTAAGAAAAAAGCTACAAAGAATGCAGTTGTTAAATTGGGCTCTGTGGTAACTTTGAAAGATTTATCAGATAATGTTGAAAGTACATTCTCAATCGTAGGTTCAATCGAGGCTGATCCTTTGAATGGAAAGCTTTCTAACAATACACCACTTGCAGAAGCTATCCTAGACCATAAGGTTGGAGATGTTGTCACTGTAAGTCGTGTAGATGAACCATATGATGTAGAAATTACAAAAATTGCATAAAAATTTGGTCATTTAATTCATTTTGATTGTATTAGGAAAAGGGTGATGTTTATGAAAAAAGCTCTTTTCCTTTTTATTTTGTTCGGATTATTTTGTTTTGCCTATTTTGGACGATATCAACCAGTAAGTTTGGACGTAGCTAAACCAACAACAATTAGGGTTGAAATAAAAGGAGAAGTTGTCAATCCAGGTGTTTATACACTAAAAATTGATGCTACGTTAGATGATCTAGTGAAACAGGCTGGTGGATTTACAGAACAAGCTCAAACAGATTCTTTATCTTTGATGAAACCTTTGGAAGACCAAGATACGATCTTTGTTTCCAAACGTACAGAAACCCAAAAGATATCTTTAAATAGTGCGTCTTTGGAACAACTTGATTCACTTCCAGGTATCGGCCCATCTATTGCCCAAAGAATCATTGACTATCGAAACAATATTCCTTTTGTGGAGTTGGAACAAATTAAAGAAGTCAAAGGCATTGGGGATAAGCTTTATGAAAAGATCAAGGATCTGATCACGTTATGAAATATTTTTGTCTATTGGTGGCTTTTGGATTCTGGATCAGTATTGTCATAAGAGATGTATTCTATGCCTGCTTGTTTATTATGGCTTTTTCTCTATTTTTGATGTGTCGTTTTAAACGTAAATTCATTGTAATCATATGGGCATTATTTACAGCTAGCTTTCTTGCGTATATCAATAAGCCAGTTAAAGAACCAGAACCCGGACAATACATGATTTATGAAATCAAACCAAAATATTGCCTTGCAAGAAAAGATAATGTCTCAATCATTGTATATGGTATTGAAGATCCTGAGTATTATGATGTCTATAAAATCAATGAATTTGAAAAAGTGAATACGATAAAAAATATAGGACAATTTGTTTTTGAAGAATATTTGCATAAACAATCCATTTACTATAGTGCGAATGTCAGCCGATATATGTATGTAAAAACAGAAGATTCAATTAAGAATGATATCTATAATCATCTGAAAAACAGAAGAAATGCGAATTATTATTTATCCAGTTTTTATGGTATCCGCAATGAAGATGTCAGTACTATCCTTATGAATCTAGGTTTACCAATCTTGGGTGTGATTTCCATGCTGCGCAAGTTTCTTTTGCGTATATTTTCCAAAAATAATAGTGAAATAATATTATTTTTGCTAGTGATCTTATATGGTGGTGTGTTTACCTTTACACCAAGTTTGGTTCGAATTACTTTGTTTCTTTTAGGGAGAATCGTCTTTTCGAAATGGGAATACCAATTAAGCTTTTCAACAATATTATTTTTAATGATCTTACCTGGATTTGCTACAGAGTTTATCTTTTTATTCCCTGTTTGTGCAATGTTGACTTATCGATTCTGCCATGATTTGTTTAAGCGTATTTTTTTGATTCGAATCTTGTTAATGGCTTTTCAATTTATTTATTTTCATAGTGTAGATCTTATTTTGTTTTTAGGATTTTCTATCTTGAGAAAATTGAATTCTTTAATGTTTTTTATAAGTTTAGCCAGTTTATTTTATGAACCTATACTAACATTTATATTAGATATCTATGATGGTTTTATTATGTATCTTCCTACTCTTGTGATCAATTATGCTCCTGGGTTTCTATTTGTTATCGCGATATTTTGGCTGATCTATGAAATATATAATGGTTGTCGATTTGTATGTCCTCTTTGTATCTGTATTATCATGATTTTTTGTTCGGATTATTTAAACCCGTTTTTTAATGTTTATATGCTGGATATAGGACAGGGAGACTGTACATTGATCGTTGAACCATTTTTGCGTTCCACTGTCATGATTGACTGTGGACAAAATCTATATCGTGATAATGTTGAAGAAATCATTGATCCATTTTTAAAAGCACATCATATTTCTAAGCTGGATGTATTGATCCTTACTCATGAGGATTTTGATCATAGTGGAGGTTTAGAAGCCTTAAAAGAAAAAGTAGAGATCAAACAAATTGTTCAGACATCTGATCAAAAAGTAAATGTGGATTATCCTTTTTTTTCCTTATTAGAAGATAGAAAATCGGATAATGAAAATGACAACAGTGTCATTTCGTATTTTATCTATGATGGTATTCGATATTTATGGACAGGTGATGCAGGTGTTGAAATTGAAGAACAATTAATGAAGGAATATCCAAAATTAAAAGTAGATGTTTTAAAACTTGGGCATCATGGATCTTCAACGAGCTCTTCCTATACGTTTTTAAAAGAAATCCAACCACAATTAGGTTTGATCAGTGTGGGAGCCAATAATCGTTATGGACATCCAGATAATGAAGTGGTTTCTAATTGTGATAAATTAAATATTGATTTGTTGATGACCAAAGATGTTGGAATGATCCATATTTTTACTTTTAAAGGGATTGCGTTTTTTCGCACACAAACAGGATTATTTGGTATACTAGAGTCATGAATTATATATTACATGGTCATGATGAAGGAAGAATGAAGCAGAAGATCAATACATTAAAAACAAAACATCACATTGAGAATGTGATCATTTTTAATGCGTTAAATGATGAACAGCAAGATGTTTTCAATGAAATGGATACAATTTCCATTTTTGATGATGACAAGATGATCGTTATAGAAAATGCAACCTTTCTTTCCAGCAAAGATACTACAAAATATGATATTAAAGGTTTTATAGATCGAAGCACAAATGATGAAAGCGTGATACTTATATTCTGCTGCCCAAATGACAAGCTGGATACAAGAAAAAAGGCAGTTAAGGAATTGGTATCAAGATCAACTGTATATCCATGCATTGCTTTGGATGAAAAATCACTGCCTGGGTATATCAATGAAGAATTAAAAAAATTAAATCTAAAGATGGATCGAGATGCAATTAAGTGGTTTAGCGCAAGAGCAGGATTTGATGCTTTACGCATTGAACAGGAGCTTATCAAATTTAAAACATACAATGATCATATTACATTAAAGGATGTACAGGATCTTATGGTGTGTGAACCATTGAATGATGTCTTTAAAATGGTAGATGCTCTTTTTGAAAGAAATGCACTTCGTTTGTTAGCGTATTATCGTAATTTTAGAAAACTTAATATGGAGCCAGTAGCAATCAATGGCTTGCTGTCAGGGCAAATTCGTTTTTTATTTCAAGTTCGTGTATTGATGGATCAAGGTAATTCTAAAGATGAAATTGCTAGAAGATTAAAAGCTCATCCATATCGTGTGCAAATCAATATGCAAAGAGCCTATAATTTTACCAGTGATGAACTATTGGAAAAGTTATCGATTTTGGCAAAACTAGACCAAGATATGAAGATGGGTTTAGTTGATAAAGATGAGGGCTTTGAACAATTTATTTTAAATATGTTACAGTAAAAGGGACTACAATTTTGTAGTCCCTTTTGAATAAGTATAAAAAAAAGAACATATGTTCTTTTCTTATTTTATAGAGTTAACAGCCGTAGCCAAACGTGATTTTTGACGGCTTGCATAATTCTTGTGATAGATACCTTTTGCGACAGCTTTGTCTAATTTAGAACAGCAACTGTTGTATGCAATAATAGCCGCTTCTTTATCCTGTGCATCTACTGCAGCCAATACAGCTTTAATGCTAGATTTCAATGCACTTTTTTTAGATACGATCAGTTTGTGTGCTTTGTTGTTTGTCTTTACACGTTTCATCTGAGATTTGATTTGTGGCATGGTTTGCACCTCCTGACATAAATTGCATTGAGATTATAGCAAATTCTGTTATTTATTGCAACACAATCATCAAAAAATAGGGTATAATACCAAAAGTTATGGAGGGATGAGTTATGTTAGATATTCGATGTGTCTTTATGGGAACGCCCCAAATTGCGGCAACTGTATTAAGTTCTATGCTAGAAGCAGGTATAAAAATTGATCTTGTTGTCAGCCAACCCGACAAAAAAGTAGGACGAAAACAAAAAATAGTATATTCCCCTGTAAAACAGGTGGCAGTTGAACATGAAATAGAATGTTTTCAACCTGTTCGTATCAAGGAAGATCATCAAAGAATCCTGGATCTTAAACCAGATTTGATCGTAACTTGTGCATATGGACAGATTATTCCAGAGGATTTGTTGAACGCACCACGTTTTGGATGTGTCAATCTTCATGGCTCTATCTTACCAAAATATCGTGGAGGAGCCCCAATTCAGCGAGCTATCTGGAATGGAGATAAAGAATCCGGTATGTCTTTGATGAAGATGGCAAAACGAATGGATGCTGGACCTGTTTTGGCTATAGAAAAAGTTAAGATTGAATCTCAGGATAATTCTACCAGTGTTTTTGAAAAGATGGGCCTTGCTGCCAGTAAGTTGATCTTAGACAACTTTGAATTGATTTGTTCAGGCCAAGCGCATTATGTAGAACAGGATGAAGATAAAGTTGTATTTGCTCCTGTTATTACTAAACAGGAAGAAAAGATTGATTTTTCGAAAGATGATATTGAAATCTTGAATCAAATTCGTGCTTTGTCTTTTACTCCGGGTGCATACGGTTTGATCAAAAATAAGAAACTAAAACTTTTGGAAGCTACCTATCAAAAAGAAACTGTAAAACAGCCACAGGAAATTTTAGGGTTGAGAGACAATTCTTTTGCGATTTCTTTACACGAAGGTATTTTGTTGGTTTCAAAATTACAAATGGAAGGAAAGCCAGTCATGCAGGCCAAAGACTTCTTTAATGGTCAAGGAAGAAACATGGTTGGTCAAATTATAGAATAGAGGTTTTATATGGATCAGAAGAATATACGTAATTTTTCAATTATTGCACATATCGATCATGGCAAGTCGACACTTGCTGATCGTATCCTTGAATTAACAGATACAGTTGAAAAAAGAGAGATGAAAGATCAGATCCTTGACAGTATGGATCTTGAAAGAGAAAGAGGAATCACGATCAAATTAAATGCCGTTCAGTTGGTGTATCATGCCAAAGATGGACAGGATTATATTTTTCATTTGATCGATACACCCGGTCATGTGGATTTCTCTTATGAGGTTTCTAGATCTTTGGCGGCTTGTGATGGTGCTGTTTTAGTTGTTGATGCGGCTCAAGGTGTACAGGCACAAACTTTGGCTAATGTATATTTAGCTTTAGATAATGATCTAGAAATTTTACCAGTTTTAAATAAGATCGATCTTCCAAGTGCGCAACCAGATGTCGTTAAAAAAGAAATAGAAGATCTGATTGGTTTGGATTGTTCTGAAGCCGTAGAAATTAGTGCTAAATCTGGTTTAAATGTAGATAAAGTATTAGAAGAAATCGTTGCAAAACTGCCATGCCCAAGTGGAGATAATGAGGCTCCATTGCAGGCGCTTGTTTTTGATTCTCTTTATGATTCTTATCGTGGTATCATTGCTTTTATCAGTGTTAAAAATGGTTCGATCAAGCCTAAGGATAAAATTCGTTTTATGGCAACTGGTGCTGAATACGAAGTGATTGAAGTGGGTGTAAGAACACCAAAAGAAGTGGTTTGTGATGAGTTAAAAACAGGTGATGTTGGATGGATCTCTGCCGCAATCAAGAGCATTGAAGATGTTCGTGTCGGAGATACGATCACCAGTGCTACCAATCCTTGTGAAGAGCCTTTAGCTGGATATCGTGAAATGCATCCAATGGTGTACTGTGGTTTGTATCCAGTAGATAATGCACGATACGATGATTTAAAAGAAGCTTTGCAGAAATTAAAGTTGAATGATGCAGCTTTACAGTTTGAACCAGAAACATCACAGGCTTTAGGTTTTGGTTTCCGTTGTGGATTTTTAGGCTTGTTACATATGGATGTGGTTGAAGAGCGATTGGAAAGAGAATACAACTTGAATTTGATTGCGACAAGCCCAAGTGTTATTTATCATGTTTATAAAACAGATGGAACAATGGTTGAAATAGATAACCCGGCTGCCTTGCCACCGGCACAAAATATAGACCATATTGAAGAACCTTTTGTGAAAGCTGAAATCATGGTTCCAAAAGATTATGTAGGACCAATGATGGATCTTTGTCAGAAAAAACGTGGTGAGTATGTCGATTTGCAGGTTTTGGATGACGTTCGAATGATGATGACTTATCAATTGCCATTATCAGAAATTATCTTTGATTTCTTCGATAAGATGAAATCATCTACTAAAGGCTATGCAAGTTTTGATTATGAATTCAGTGGATATCGTACAAGTAAACTTGTGAAGATGGACATCTTATTGAATGGACAGATAGTCGATGCTTTATCTACGATCGTATACAAAGATTTTGCTTATAATCGAGGTAACGCCATGACGATCAAATTGAAAGATCTTATTCCTAAGCAGCAGTTTGAAATTCCTGTTCAGGCAGCTATCGGGGGAAAAGTCATTGCTCGAACAAATATCAAAGCATTGCGCAAAAACGTATTGGCAAAATGTTATGGTGGAGATATTTCTCGTAAGAAAAAACTGTTAGAAAAACAAAAAGAAGGAAAGAAACGTATGAAGATGGTGGGAAGTGTTGAAATTCCTCAAGAAGCATTTATGGCAGTTCTTTCTATGGATGAAGATTAATGAAATCTGTCTATTTACACGTTCCTTTCTGTGATTCGATTTGTTCATATTGTGATTTTTGTCGTATCGTCACCAATGAAGACACAAAAAGAAAATGGATGGCGCAAATCGTTAAAGAAATCAAACAAAAAAACATTCATGAAGTGGATACTTTATATTTTGGAGGAGGAACTCCAAGTTCATTGACGTGTAATCAGTTTGAAAAAATTGCTTCATTATTTAATGTAAGTAAAGAATTCACGGTTGAATGTAATCCTGAATCGCTGAATTTAGAAAAAATCCAGCTTTATAAAAAATTGGGAGTTAGTCGTATTAGTCTGGGCGTACAGACGTTTAATGATCGCTTATTAGAAATTATCAATCGTAAACATCGAAAGGAAGATATATTTCAAGTCATCCAATTATTGAATAAAAATGGTATTGATAATATATCGATTGATCTAATGTATGCTTTACCAGAACAAAGCTTGGAGGATGTCAAAAAAGACCTGGAAATTTTCCTGGATCTAGATATCAAACATTTATCAATCTATTCTTTACAAATAGAAGAAAATTCAATCTTTGGCAGGCAAAATCTAAAACCGGTAGACGAAGATATTGAAGCAGATATGTATGAATTGATCTGTAGGACGATGGAAAAAGCTGGCTATCTTCATTATGAAATCAGTAGTTTTTGTAAACCTGGATATCATTCAAAACACAATCTAGCCTATTGGCAGGATGAAGATTTTATAGGACTTGGATGCGGTGCCAGCGGAAAAGAGAACAATGTACGTTATGATAACACTCGTTCTTTAAAAACATATATTGAGTCAGGAGCTAATCCTTATATATATGAGGAGACGCAAAAGGATAAGGCATTTAATGCCATCATGATGGCATTAAGAACAACTTTTGGATTAGATATTCAAAAATGGAATCAACGCTATGATCAGGATTTTATAAAGAAGTATCAAAACATCTTGGATAAATATCATGATGTCTTAAAATTGGAGAATGGTAAACTATACCCCAATAGAGAAGCTATGGAAATATTGAATACGATTCTAGTTGATTTTTTATTGATTGATTGATAAAATATATACGCTTTTGTGCTGAGAGTTTGGAATCTCCAACCTTACCCTCGGGCAAAAAGGACATTAGAAATAGGAGGAAAAGAAAAATGTTATTAAAAGCAGAAAAACAGGCTATCATGAAAGAATATGCAATTCATGAAGGTGACACAGGTTCTCCTGAAGTACAGATTGCGGTATTGACTGAACAGATCAACCGTTTGACTGAGCACTTCAAAGAACACAAACATGACTATCATTCTCAAAGAGGTTTGATGAAGATGGTTGGTCGTCGTAAAAATATGCTTGCATATTTGAAGAGAACTGATCTTGAACGCTATAAAGCATTGATCGAAAAATTAGGTCTAAGAAAGTAATCCGGTTTGGATTACTTTTTTTATTGATTTGACATAAAATAAATTTTATTTTGTATCTTTTCTTTTGGGAGTATGATATTATTTCAAAGGTTAAATATTAAGAGGTGAAAAAAATGGCGAAACAAGAGTTTCATTTAGATTTCTGTGGTCGGGGGATCACAGTCGAGACAGGCGAAATTGCTAAACAAGCCGATGGAGCTGTCATTATCCGTTATGGAGATACAGTTACTTTATCAACTGCTTGTGCCAGCAATACCGCTAAAGAGGGAATTGATTTTTTCCCGCTAACAGTAAGTTTTGAAGAAAAACTATATTCCGTTGGTAAGATTCCAGGTGGTTTCTTACGTCGTGAAGGAAGACCAAGCGAACATGCAACTTTAACAGCTCGTATGATCGACCGTCCTATCCGTCCTTTATTTGCGGAAGGATTTAGAAATGAAGTACAGGTCGTAAATACTGTGTTAAGCGTTGATCAGGATGCCAGTGCAGAAATGGCTGCTATGTTAGGTGCAAGTTTAGCACTTTGTATTTCAGACATTCCATTTAATGGACCAATTGCCGGTGTAAAGGTAGGTCGAGTAAATGGTGAATTTATTGCCAACCCTACGGTAGCTCAGGCAGAACAAAGTGATATTGATTTAACAGTTGCTGGTACATATGATGCATTAAACATGGTTGAAGCTGGTGCAAAAGAAGTAAGCGAAGAAGATATGCTTGCAGCTTTGATGTTTGGTCATGAACAAATCAAGAAACTTTGCGAATTTGAAAAAGAAGTTATCGCAGCATGCGGTAAAGAAAAACGCGAAATTCAACTATATACAGTTGATGAAAATATTGATAAAGAAGTACGTGAAAACTATGAGGCGAAGATTCGTGAAGCTGTTTCAATCAAAGAAAAACTTGAACGTTATGGTAAGATTGATGAATTGACAGATGAAGCAGCTGCACTGATCGAAGCCAAAGAATACGAAACAGAAAAAGATAAAAATAACGCTGTAAAACAGGCTCGTGAAATTTGCCGTTCAATTGAAGCAGACGAAGTTCGTCGCTTGATCATTGAAGATAAAGTTCGTCCAGACGGACGTAAGATCGACGAGATCCGTCCTTTGAATTCTCAGGTAGATCTATTGCCTAGAGTTCATGGTTCTGCAATGTTCACTCGTGGTGAAACACAGGTATTGTCTACGACAACATTAGGTGCATTGAATGAAAACCAGATCATTGATGACTTAACAGAAGTAGACGCAAAACGTTTCATGCATCACTATAACTTCCCTCCATATTCAGTTGGAGAAACAGGAAGAATGGGAACTCCAGGACGTCGTGAAATCGGTCATGGAGCCTTAGGTGAAAGAGCCTTGGCACAAGTATTGCCAAGTGTAGATGAATTCCCATATACAATTCGTACAGTTGCAGATGTTATGGAAAGTAATGGTTCAAGCTCTCAGGCTAGTATTTGTGCAGGAACTATGTCATTGATGGCTGCTGGTGTTCCAATCAAAGCACCTGTTGCGGGAATTGCGATGGGTCTTATCATGAATGAAGAAACAAAAGACTACACAGTTT
>CAMJQJ010000044.1 GCA_946408025.1 uncultured Faecalitalea sp. | reverse complement strand
CCCCTGCGAAGATAGCTTGCCGCCGGGTCCTTTTTTTATGCCTTTTTTAATGATTTATTCTATACTTTTTTATTTTTAAAAGAATTAGATAAAAAACTTTTCTGTTTTTTTAATAATGAGTATGTTAAAATATTTCGAGTAAGTGAGGTATAACATATGAAGATTGGTTTTAATAATGAGAAATATCTTCAAATGCAATCCAGCAAAATTATGGAAAGAATTTCGCAGTTTGGAGATAAATTATATTTGGAATTTGGCGGCAAATTATATGATGACTTTCATGCAAGTCGAGTTTTACCTGGATTTGCACCAGATTCTAAACTGCAAATGTTAAAACAGTTAAAAGATCAAACAGAAATCGTTATCGTTATTAACTCAAAGGATATTTTACAAAATAAAGTAAGAGCAGATTTAGGTATAACTTATGATCAAGATGTATTACGATTGATCAAAGAATTCCAAAAAGCAGGTTTTTACGTAAGCAGTGTCGTTATAACACAGTGCGAAGGTAAAAAGATTGCAGAAAGTTTTAAAGCTAAGTTAAAACGTCGTAAGATTGCGGTTTATCAACATTATTATATTGAAGGCTATCCTACAAATACAAAACACATCATATCTGAACATGGTTTTGGTAAAAACGACTATATTAAAACCACTCGTCCATTGGTCGTAGTTACGGCACCAGGACCTGGTAGTGGAAAAATGGCTACATGTTTGTCTCAGCTTTATCATGAACATAAACATGGAATTAAAGCTGGTTATGCAAAATATGAAACTTTCCCAATTTGGAATATTCCATTGAATCATCCAGTTAATTTAGCTTATGAAGCTGCAACAGCTGATTTAAATGATGTAAACATGATTGATCCTTATCATCTACAGGCATATGGTGAAGTAACAGTTAATTATAATCGAGATGTTGAAATTTTCCCTGTTTTAAAATCTATTTTTGAAGAAATCTTTACGACTAGTCCTTATCAAAGTCCTACGGATATGGGTGTAAATATGGCCGGTTTCTGTATTGAAGATGATGAAATTTGTTCTAATGCCTCTAGACAAGAAATTATTCGTCGTTATTTCAGTACTCGAACACGATACATTCAAGAACTATGTACAATTGATGAAGTACAAAAACAGGAAACTGTCATGAAAAATGCAGGAATTACTGAAGAGGATAGGCCATGTGTTGTAGCTGCCAGAAAGAAACAACAAGAATCTAAGGTATATTCTGGAGCAATTGAGCTAGAAGATGGTACTTTGATTACAGGTAAAACTACTAGCTTTATGGGACCTTGTTCATCAATATTAATGAATGCTTTAAAATATTTAGCGGATATTGATGATAAAGATATGTTGATTGAGCCAAGTGCATTTGGTCCTATTCAAACTTTGAAGACAGAATATTTGGGAAGCCAAAACCCGAGACTTCATACTAATGAAATACTGATTGCCTTATCTTTAAGTGCACAAACCAATGAAAATGCGGCAAAAGCACTTGATCAATTAAAAAATTTAAAAGGAATGCAGGCTCATGTGACTTGTTCAGTTGCATCTGTTGATCTTTCAGTGTTTAATAATCTTGGAATTCAATTGACTTATGAAGCAGAACATCGTTAAAGGAGAGATATTATGGCAAAATCTATACCTAGCTCAGGAGCAGGAGCAGTCCGTATCATTTTAAAAAATAAAGAAAATTTTCATTTTAGTTTACGAAATAAAGGGCAGGAAGGCGATAGAACTTCCTACTTATATGATGTTTTCTATGAAAATGCCACTGGGACTTTAAACATGATGGTTAAAGATGGCGTGGTAGAAATTGCTGCATTAAATTTAAGTTTAGGTAAGGTCATCACCTTGGATAGCGATACAAATCTTAAAAAATTGTGTGCCTTTGTGTTGGAAAGCGAGTAATAAATGTTAGTTCGATTACATGTGGTGATTGACAAAGAGGATGAATATATAGAAAAAAGAGTCAAAGAAAAATTATCTTTATTATGTTCGAAATTCTCCTATTCACCATCTAGAGAACAACCTTCATTAAATGGATGTTTAGAGTGGTATGCAACTGCAGATTTAAATAAGCAGGAAATAAATGATCTTTTAGATGTCTTAAACAATGATTGGGATGGAGATCATTCTGACTGTGATGCTTATGGGTTTAATACCAAGATGTTTGATGAAAACGTTTATTATTTACAATTTCAGACAATATAAAAAAGAGCTAGTCTTTTCGTAGTTTTTGAAGTACGAAAGCTAGCTCTTTAATTATATCTTCGGAATTGACGGATGCGGGATCCTTATTTATCTCAGCGCTTTTAGAATGAAGATATACTGCACAAGCAGCTCCTTTGGATGGAGATATATTATGCCCTAGTATACCTGTAAGAATGCCACATAACAAATCGCCGCTTCCTCCTTTTGCCAAGGCATTGTTTGGTTTGGATAATACATAGAAATCGTCTCTAGATCCAATATAGGTGATATCGGATTTAAGGATCAATGTACAATTGGAATATTCGTTTATAAAATCTCGTACTGTAGAAAATGGAGATTCTAAGATTTCTTGAACTGTTTTGTTCGTCAAGAAAGTCATTTCTTTTGCATGTGGAGTTAGTATAGTATGTGCATCACGATTTAACCATTCTAGATGATCTTGCATGGCCCATAGAGCATCGGCATCTAGGATGACGGTCTTGTTAGAGGACAGAAGAGTTTTTACCATTTCAATGGTAATTTCATTTCGCTGTATGCCATTTCCAATGGAGATTAGATCATATTGATCTATATTTTGTTTAAGAAGATCAACAGCACTCATGGCAAAATGTCCATTTTGATCATTAGCTCTTAGATGCATCGCAAAATCCATCTTTATGGCCATAAGATCTCCAATACAGTCCGGTTCCATCAATGTCAGCGTACCGATTCCACTGGCTGCACAGGCTTTGGCTGCAATAGCAAGGGCTCCAGGCATAGATTTTGATCCACCAATCATCAAAGCTTTACCAAAACTTCCTTTATGGGAATGATCATCTCTTTTTGGCAGTATTTCTTTGATGAGTTCTTCATTGATCATTTTTGCATGCTCATTTTCTAGATGAAGTGAAGTAGGAATTTTGATATCAGCTAACAAAAGTTTTCCACAGTATTCTTTTCCAGGATAGATCCAATGTCCTTCTTTAAAACAATCTAATGCAATGGTTGTGTCAGCATGAATAGCACAGTTTAAGATTTTTCCACTTGTAGCATGTATTCCACTAGGAATATCAATGGCGTAGATTTTCTTATGTGATGCGTTTGCCATTTCAATGAATTGTTTGTAAGATCCTTCAATATCTCTCGATAATCCATTGCCAAATAGACAGTCAATTAGGATATCACTTTGGTTGATATAGGTAAGAATTGTATCAAGATCATCTGTATATGGTATAGCTAAAGAACAAATGATCTGAAATTGAACTTTGGATTCTTGAGAAAGCTTTTTATGATAGGGAAGACAGATGGATACTTTATATCCTTCATGGGTTAAAAGTCTTGCGATAGCTAAACCATCTGCTCCATTATTTCCTTGGCCACAAAGAATACATATTTTTTTTGAAGGATCTTCTTTATCTTGAATGATCCTACAACATTCAGCTGCAGCCTGTTCCATTAAGACTAAAGAAGGAATATGATATTCGTTAATGGCACATTGATCGATTTTTCTGGCAATTTCTTGAGAATGAATAAATTGCTTATTCGACATCACATACCACGCTTTTTGATACTAGAGGGGCAAATTCGTTTTTGCAATCGACATGTAGTGGATAATTTGCGTATGTATCTAGATCTTCCCTATTTAAGGTTACTTCCAGTACAACGTCAAAGCTTCTTTGGGAATTTAAGAAATCTTTTCCAACCCACATATCTTGTACAAAAGGAATCTGGCCTTTCATCTTATTCAAGATTTCGATCAATGCATCCTGATTTTGTTCATTTCTTTCATTTAATTTAAAAAATACTATATGTTTCATAAGACACCTGCTCTTTCTAACTAATAATATACACTAGAATATGGAAAATAACTTGTTTTTTTTGAAGTTGTGTTATAATTTAAAATCTAAGAGGTAATGCTATGGAGAAAAAGAACTCAGTAAAAAATTCGGTTATTATTAGTGGTTTGATTGGAACCGGGGGTTTGTTTGTCGCAAAGCTTTTAGGACTGGTTTATTCAATACCATTTTCAAGTATATTAGGGTCTGAAGCTTATATGGGATACTATGGACAGGCTTATAATATATATTCATATGTCCTGAATGTATTTACCGCAGGTTTCCCATTTGCGGTTGCAACCTTGGTTGCACGTTATACAGTCTTAAAGGATGCCAAAACCGTTTTGCTGGTAAAAAAGATATCTCTATCTTTTTTAGCTGTCACAGGTTTTATAGGTATGGTTTTATTGATGGCTTCAGCTGGATTCCTTGCACCTTTGATGGTCGAAGAGGATCCCGAAATCATGGCCAATGTCATTCGTATTCTTTCAGTCGCAATTTTTCTAGTGCCTGTTTTATCTGCCTTTAGAGGATTTTATCAAGGATTGAAAGAGATGGAGGAGTATGCCTTTTCTCAGGCATTTGAACAGTTATTTCGTGTTGGCTTCTTATTGAGTGCGGCTTGTTTGATCGTATATGTTTTTGGTTGGGAGAGAAAATGGGCTTTATATGTGTCTGTTTTATCAACTTCGGTAGCTGCCATAGCAGCAATTGCTCAAATTGTACATTTTGATCGTATTCATTGTAAGCCGATTATTGAGCAAGCAATGCTTCAGAAAGAAAAGCCAGTTGATTCAAAAAAACTATTAAAAGAATTTTTTGTCTTGGCAATTCCTTATTTAATTGTTGCAATTTTAGGCTATAGTGATTCAATTTATAATGCAGTGTTATTACCTACTGGTTTGCGTTTACATAATTATACTTCTGAACAGATTACAACAATTATCTCAGCAACAACATATGTTGGAGTAAAATTAACAGCAATTCCGATGATTTTATCCCCTGGCTTTGCAGCAGCCTTGATTCCACATATTTCAAGTGCTTTGGCACAAAAAAACTATAAATTAGCAAAGAAAAATGTATTAGATTGTTTAAATATAATATTTTATATCGCTTTACCAGTATCATTTTGTATATTTGCATACGCAGAACCATTATTTTTTACTTTATTTCATAATGAAGATCTTCAACTTTGTACGTATGTAACTCAGTGGTTAGCAATTGAAGGCTTTTTTGGAACATTAACACCAGTCGTTACTAATATAATGATGGCTTTAGAATTAAAACGAAATGTGTTAAAACGTTTGTTGGTTTGTACTTTAATAAAGGGCCTTACAATGGTTCCTTTGGTTTGGATATTTGGATTCCCTGGAGCAGTGATCAGCTCAACTTTAGGGTATCTTTACCTTCTATACTACAATTTTAATGAAATTAACAGTGCATATGGAATTGATTATCGAAAAACAGTGATTATTATTATTCGCGTTTGCATTGGAATAATTGGATTATGGATTACTTCATTGTTATTGACACAAATTGGTTTAGGTGGAGTTGAAGGAGGAAAATTAATTTCCTTTGCAAAGATGGTCGTTAATGGCTTGATCAGTGTTGGCGTGTATTTGATTATAACGACATATTTAAAGGTTCCTCAGAGCGTTTTCCATATTCGTTTTTCAGGAATCTTGAATAAATTAAAGAGAAGAGGAGAATAAATTTGTTTGATGTTCTTGTAATAGGAGCTGGACATGCTGGTATCGAAGCATGTATGGCCGGTGTAAGGATGAAAAAAAAGACGGCGTTGGTTACTTTGAATATTGATATGGCAGGGTCTATGCCATGTAATCCAAGTGTTGGTGGACCCGCAAAAGGAATCGTCGTTCGTGAAATCGATGCCTTAGGAGGCATTATGCCTATTGTAGCGGATAAAACAGCTTTACAATTTAAAATGTTGAATACGACAAAAGGACCAGGAGTCTGGTCTTTACGCGTGCAGAGTGATAAAGAGGCTTATAAAAAGATGATGAAAGAAATCCTTTTAAACACTGAAGGGTTAACGGTGATCGAAGCTGCCTGTCATTCTGTCATCATTGAAGATGGTAAAGCAATAGGGGTTCGTTTAAAAGATGGAACGATCATTGAAGCAAAGACAGTCATCTTGACAACAGGAACTTATATGACAAGTACAATCTTAAGAGGCCATACTGCAACAAGCGGTGGTCCAGAAGAACAGCCTACAGTAAATACTTTGTCTGAAAGTCTTCGAAAGGCGGGCATTAAAACTTTCCGCCTAAAAACAGGAACTCCATGTCGAGTGCTAAAAGATTCGATTGACTTTACGAAAGCGGAAGTTCAACCGGGAACGAATGAGTTTTTAAGTTTTTCAACTATGACCAAAGAAGAAGAGGTGCTTCCTTTTGAACAACAGGAAGTATGTCATTTAATCTATACGACGCCAAAAACACATCAAATCATAAATGATCATTTACATGATTCGGCCATGTATTCTGGATTGGTTAAAGGTGTAGGTCCTCGTTATTGCCCAAGTATTGAGGATAAGCTTGTCCGTTTTGCGGATAAGGAAAGACATCAATTATTTTTGGAGCCAGAATCCAGATCATTAGATACGATTTATATTCAAGGCTTTTCGACTTCTATGCCAATTGATGTGCAGGAAGAGATGGTTCACTCTTTGCCTGGACTGGAAAACTGCATCATCAAAAAATATGCATATGCGATTGAATATGATGCGATCGATCCATTGCAGATGAAACCATCATTAGAGAATAAGGTCGTAGAAAATCTATTTACAGCTGGCCAGATCAATGGAACCAGTGGATATGAAGAAGCAGCTGGACAGGGAATTATGGCTGGGATCAATGCCTGCCTAAAAATTGATGGCAAAGATCCATTTATTTTAAGAAGAGATGAAGCTTATATTGGTGTTATGATCGATGACCTTGTGACAAAAGGAACGAAAGAACCATATCGTTTATTGACATCGAGAGCAGAATATCGTCTATTACTTCGTCATGATAATGCAGATCAAAGATTATTGGAAAAAGCGTATCATCTAGGATTGGTATCCAAAGAAAGATATGATGCCTTTGTATTGAAAATGGAGCAAATTGAACGTGCAAAAGAGGAATTAGCTCAAGTTCATATCAAACCTGGAAGTGAAATTGATGGCTACCTTCATGATCTTGGCTTTGATTCTTTAGCTCATGGATGCAGCGAATTGGATTTATTAAAACGTCCAAAAGTAACGATTCATGGTTTAAGTTCGATTACTAAAGTGGACTATCCATCTGTTATTGCCCAACAAGTAGAAATTCAAGTTAAATATCAGGGATATATTGAAAAGGCCAAACGTGATGCGAAACATTTAGAACAATTGGAGAAAGTGGCTTTGAACGAAGATCTAGATTATCTACATATGGATAATTTATCTTTAGAAGCTAGGCAAAAATTAGACCAAATACGACCAGCTACGCTTGGACAAGCCAGCCGTATATCGGGTATCAATCCAAGTGATATTGCCTTATTGGCGATGAAAATGAAAAAGTAAGCGAAAGATGTTATAATATAGTGTAAAGGGGACATCTATATGAAACATAGAAAAAAAACAAGAAAAATATCGAATATGACTCGTTTTATCATATGTGCACTACTTTTAAGCATGACTTGTTTTTTAACTTGGAGCGGAATTCAGGATCTTAAAACAACAGCTGAGATTCGTTTGAGTATCCAGCAGAATAAAAAGAAATCTCAGGAATTGGAGGAAGAGAAAAGTGATCTGGAAGAAACAAAACAAAAACTGACAAATCCGGATTATATTGAGTATATCGCTAGAGGGAAATACCTGGTAACAAAAGAAGGGGAGCAGGTGTTTAAATTCCCTAGTTCAGAAGATGAAGAGAGTGAAGAATAATATGCAAACAGATCAGAAGTATAAGATGTATCTTTGGAAACAAAAGAAAGAATACTATACAGAAGAAGACGGTAAGATCTTTTTTAAAGAAGATACACCAATGGAAATTATCGAAAGCTATGAATTGTGGCAGAAGCAGATGCAAAAGCTTAACGATTTTCCGACTAAACGCACTTCCGGTCTATTTTCTTTTTTAGAAAGAGACACAAAAGAAAAATCAAAGCAAGAGCCAGCTAAGACTTTGATACTGGCAAAAGCGTTTATTCAGCGTCAAAATGAGGGGCTTGATTTCAGTAAAGAGATGTTTTCTCCAGGTTTTATCATGATAGATGCACATAAAAAAGTGTATACATCGTATTTACAGATTCCAAAACATAATACTAAAAGATATATGATTCAGACACATTTTAAGAACAATGATATGATTGCGTTATTATGGTCGTTGGAAGATATCGATAAAGTAACGGTATTTACATTTGATAAAGAAAAGAAGATCACAAAAGTACAGGAATTTGAATGTGGTGATCAATAAGAGCTGTTTAGGACATTTATCTGTCTAAATAGCTCTTTTTTGATACTTTTTTGGCTTTGTCATTTTTTTGTAAGAAATTTATGTCATGCTTATGGATGGAGGAAATAATATGAAGAATTACAAAAAATTGGTCATCAAAGTCGAAGAGAAACTTGCCAGCGAGCTAATAGCGAATGATTCTGATGATTTTGATGGGCAGGGTATGAATGAGGAAGAACAGACATATTATCTTAAGGATCCTATTGATAAGGATGATTACATGATTCATGAAGGTAGGATTGTTTATGGCAAAAGCCTGGTTGTTTTAGATTCTCAAAGGTCTTTCATTACGACTCAGGAAATATTTCGTTCAGGGGATCTGATTATGAATTTTGAAACAGGTGAGTTTTTTCGAAAAGAGGAAAAATTAAATTTATCCTTTATTGAACAATTCTTATTAGAGATGTTCATAAGAAATGCCAATCGGATCTTATCTAGAGAGCAGATCATGTCAATGTTTGAAAGTGTTTCTAAAAAAGGGATTTTTGACAATACGCTTTCAGTTTATATTTATCGCTTAAGAAAAACTTTAGGAACCTATAAAGGCATGGAATATATTAAGACTTTTTACAAGCTTGGGTATAGATGGAATCAGAAGATTCGACAATCCTGAATGTCTTTAGAAACGCTAAAAAACTTGAAATGTAGGCTTGAAATGTATAAAATAAAAACAGTGTGAAAGGAAAGAAAGAGTATGTCAAATCGTTTTGATTCAAAAGAAGTTTTTAAAGAGCGTTTTAAACTAGAAGTATCAGAAATGTATGGTCGCAATTTTGAAGAAACATCTTCTATTGAGCGATACCAGGTGTTAGGACATATGATTCGTGATTATGTAGGTATCAATTGGCGTGAAACTAAAAATGCGATCAAAAAGAAAGAGACAAAGCAATTATATTATTTTTCCATGGAATTCCTGATGGGACGTCTTTTCACTAGCAACTTGATGAATTTAGGGTTGTATGATGTTGTTAAAGAGGGTCTTGAAGATCTTGGTATGGATATCAATGAAATGGAAGAAATGGAATCCGATGCAGGCTTAGGAAACGGTGGTCTAGGACGTCTAGCTGCTTGTTTCATGGATTCTCTTGCCTCTTTAGATTTAGCTGGTCATGGTAACTGTATTCGTTATCGTTATGGTTTGTTCAAACAGAAAATTGAGAACAAACGTCAGGTCGAACTTCCTGACTGCTGGTTAAAGTACGGAAATGTTTGGGAAGTATGGAAACCACAGCATTCTGTAGAAGTTAAATTTGGTGGTTCTGTTGATCTTTACATGGATCACATGGGAAAATTCCATACAAATCATAATCCTGATTTTGTTGTAAGAGCGGTTCCTTATGATGAACCAATCGTTGGATATCATACAAAGACAACAAACACATTGCGCTTGTGGGATGCAGAAATCGATGAAGCAAGCGTAAACTCAGGACAGTTAAACAAATATTTGAATGATGTAATGGCAATCACTGCTAATGTATATCCAGATGATTCAACGGCAGAAGGAAAGAAATTGCGTTTGAAACAAGAATATTTCTTTGTTTGTGCAGGAATTGATCAGATCATACGTTCACATCTACAGGTATATCCAACTTTGGATAACTTACCAGAAAAAGTTGCGATCCAATTAAATGATACGCACCCAGTTCTTGTTATTCCAGAATTGATGCGTGTTTTAATGGATGATTATAATTATGAATGGGATGAAGCATGGCGTATCGTAACAGGTACTGTAGCTTATACAAACCATACCGTTATGGCTGAAGCTTTGGAAAAATGGCCTCAAGATACAGTTCGTACATTGTTGCCACGTATCAATATGATCATTGAAGAAATTAATCGTCGTTTCCAATTTGAAGTAGATCATAAAGGATTGTTGCATATTTGGAACAATGTTGCGATCATCAAAGAAGGACAAGTACATATGGCACACTTAGCTATCGTAGGTAGCCATAGTGTCAATGGTGTAGCAAAACTTCATTCACAGATCTTAGTTGATGATGTAATGAAAGAATTTGCTGCGTTATATCCAGAGCGTTTCAATAATAAGACAAATGGTATTACACATCGTCGTTGGTTATTGTATTCTAATCCACAATTGACTTCTTTATTAGAAGATACAATTGGAGATAGTTTTAAAACAAATCCAGAAGATTTGGAAAAATTGATGGATTACGTAGACGATCCGATTATTCAGAATCGTTTTATGGAAGTTAAACATCAAAGAAAACAAATCTTGGCTGATTATGTAAAGAAAACATTAGATATTGATATAGATGTGAATTCTATCTTTGACTGCCAGGCAAAACGTCTTCATGCATATAAGAGACAGTTATTGAATATTTTCTGTATCATGCATCTATATCTTCGTATGAAGAGTGAACCTAATTTCAGGATTTATCCGAGAACGTTCTTCTTCTCTGCTAAAGCAGCTCCAAGTTATGAATTGGCAAAAGAAATCATTAAATTGATTAACTTTGTTGCGGAAAAAGTTAACAATGATCCAGAAACTAATTCATTCTTAAAAGTGGTATTTATTCCGAACTACTCAGTTTCTGTTGCCGAGATCTTATTGAATGCAGCAGATGTCAGCGAACAAATTTCTACAGCTGGTAAAGAGGCAAGTGGTACAGGTAATATGAAATATATGATGAATGGAGCCTTGACACTTGGTACTCTTGATGGTGCAAATGTAGAGATTGTTGATCGTGTAGGGCAGGAAAATGCGGAAATCTTTGGCCTTCATGTAGAAGATATCAATGAATTGAAACACCAGAATTCTTATAATGTATGGGATTTCTATAATTCTAACTACAATGTTCGTCGTATCGTTGATTCTTTGGCAAATGGAACATGGTCCAGCAATCATGACGAATTCCGTTTGATCTATAATGATTTAATGTTACGTAATGATGAATTCTTCGTATTGGCCGATTTTGATTCCTATGTATATGCACAATCTAAAGTTGAACAGCGTTATCGCGATCGTGGACGTTGGGCTCGTACAATGTTGATCAATATCGCGAAATCCGGATATTTCTCAAGTGATAGAACAATCAAAGAATATGCAAATGAAATCTGGCATTTAACACCAATTAGTTTTGAAGATTAACAAGAAAGGGCTATAAGCCCTTTTTTCTATGATATACTTGAGATAAGAGGAGTAAAATTATGAAGAAAAGAATATTATTATTAGGTGCAACTGGATCCATCGGTTTGCAAACAATCGACGTGATCGATCAGCACTCAGGTTTGTTTGAACTTGTTTAAGTTCTCTAGCCTTATGCCCTGCTGCAATCCCAACAAGTTCA
>CAMJQJ010000043.1 GCA_946408025.1 uncultured Faecalitalea sp. | reverse complement strand
GATGAGCATGGTTCCCATGTTCATGTCACAGTCAATATGCTGCCACATGAAAATGATACAGATGGACTAAGGGAATATTTATTAGATCTTGATCGTATGGGTGTTCATGCTATCATTGTGGCAAGCCCAGCCATCATGGCTTTGGCAAAGGAATTAAATTGTTCTTTTGAGGTTCATGTGTCTACACAACATTCTTCTACGAATTCCAGTGCTGTACGTTTCTGGAAGTCCAAAGGAATGGATCGTGTTGTTTTAGCACGAGAATGTCAATTGGACGAGATACGGGAGATTTGTAAGCAAGATATATTACCAATTGAAGTCTTTATTCATGGAGGAATGTGTATTTCTTATTCAGGCCGTTGTGTCTTAAGTAATCACATGACTTTACGTGATGCTAATCGAGGTGGATGTGCACAAAGTTGTCGTTGGAAATATCATTTAATGGATGAAAACGAAGAAATCTCAGATCCTTCAAATCTTTTCTCCATGTCATCAAAAGATCTACAGGCGGTTGATTATATTGAAGATTTCATCAACATGGGGGTCGCTTCTTTAAAAATAGAAGGGCGCATGAAGAGTGCATATTATCTGGCAACCGTTGTTTCAAGCTATCGCTATTTGATTGATAAGATATATGAAAATGGTCATGCGACAAAAAATGATATTGATTATGTAAAAAAAGAGATTGCAAAAGCAGAGAATAGACCTACAGGACCAGGCTTCTATCAAGGACTTCCAAATTATAAAGTGCAATTATATAAAGATCATGATGAAACAGTTACACAGGAATATGTAGCAATTGTACTGGATTATGATGAGAAGACTTCTATTGCGACATTACAGGTCAAAAATAATTTTATGCCAAACCAGATCATGGAAATTTTTGGGCCAACGATTCCTTCTACAAAGGTCATGATCAAAGATGTTTATGATGAAGATGAAAATCTTTGTGAAGTATGTAATAAACCAATGCAGATTGTTCATACAAAATGGACTGGTCCAATTGAAAAACACGCAATGATCCGCAAAATTCGTGTTGTATAAAAACACAGTCTATGAGAAAATATACGAGTTGAAAAGAGGGACAATATGAAATTAAGTAAGAGTTTCTTTTATACATTAAGAGAAAATGCAAAAGATGAAGATAGTGTTTCCAGCAATTTATTAGTTCGTGCTGGTATGATCAAAAAAAGCTCAAATGGTATGTATATGATTATGCCAATGGGTAAAAAAGTTTTAGCCAAAATCGAGAGCATTGTTCGTGAAGAAATGGATGCTAAGGATGCTCAAGAATTATTAATGCCTGCTTTAATTCCGGAAGAAGTATACATCAAATCGGGTAGACGTGAAGTGTTTGGTTCAAATATGTTTACAATGAATGACCGCTATATGAAACGTTATGTATTAGGACCTACACACGAGGAGTTGTTTGCTGTTGCGGCTAGTATGGATGGAAAGAGCTATAAAGATTTTCCTTATAACTTGTATCAGATTCAGACCAAATTTAGAGATGAAACAAGACCTCGTTATGGTTTGATTCGTGTTCGTGAATTTATCATGAAAGATGCATATACATTTGATATTGATGAAGCAGGGTTGGATGAAGCCTATGCAAAGATGTATGATGCGTATTGTCGTATTTTTGATCGAATGGAATTAGAGTATAAGATCGTTAAAGCGGATACAGGTGCTATGGGTGGCCTTTTAAGCGAAGAATATCAAGCTATATCAGGTATTGGAGAAGATATCGTTGTTGGATGTAAAGGTTGTGATTTCTCCAGCAATTTGGAAATCACTGAAGTTGTTGATACTTTACAGGATTCTCAGGAAGAAGAAGTTGAGATGCAGTTAGTCGAAACTCCTAATGCAAAAACTATTGAAGAAGTAGCTGCTTTCTTTGGAAAAGAACCAAAAGATTTTGTTAAAACACTTCTTTATAATGTAGATGGTAAGATTGTTGCTTTCTGTATTCCAGGAGATCGTGAATTGAATGAAACAAAGGCTTTAAAATTATTAAAGGCAAATGAGATGGAATTAGCATCTTTTGAAGATGTTGAAAAAGTGACGCATGCGCGTGTTGGTTTTGCTGGACCTGTTGGTTTGGATTGTCCAGTATATATGGATCGAATGATTACCCATATGAAGAATTTTATTGTTGGGGCAAATAAGAGCGATCATCATTATGTCAATGTAAATTTATCTAATTTTACACCAGAACTTGTAGCTGATCTATGTCAGGTAAAAGAAGGAGATATTTGTCCTGTATGTGGCAAGCCATTAACATTCCAACATGGAATTGAAGTAGGTAACTTGTTTAAATTGGGGACAAAATATGCTCAATCTATGAATTTATACTATACTGATGCAAATAACCAGTTACAGCCAGTATGGATGGGAAGTTATGGTATTGGATTGGAAAGATGTATGGCAGCTATCGTTGAGCAGCATCATGATGATAAAGGAATCGTCTGGCCAAAAGAGGTTGCTCCATTTATCTTGTCAATTGTACCGATTTCTCTAAAAGATGAAAAACAGATGGAAGTTGCCAACGATCTATATGATTATTGTACAAAAAATAAATATTCTGTATTACTAGACGATCGTAATGAAAGACCAGGTGTTAAATTCAAGGATATGGAATTGATCGGAATTCCTTATCGCATCACAGTCGGTCGTAAAGCACAGGATGGAATCCTGGAATTTTCTAACCGATATACAGGTGAAAAAGAAGAGGTTTCAATCGATTCTATCAAAGCTATGATCGATGAATTATACAAGGCCTAAATGGCCTTTTCTTTTTAAAAGTTGAAAACGCTTACTGTATCATTATTGTTTACATTTGTTCATAAATCGTGTATCATTCGCGTATAGGGAGGAAATATAAGATGGATAAAAAAATATATCTAACAAACAATCAAGTTGTATTGAATTACAATAAAGCATATCCTAAATCTAGAGAGGTTCTGTTGAAATCAAATACATTTAGAGTTTTTTTACAGCACTTCATCAAAACTCAAGAATCTGCATTTCCTGAGTTATATAACTATCTAACACAAAATGGAAAATATGATTCAAAAGAAGCTGCAAATAAATTCAGCAAATGTTTGAGAATGTTGTCTATCTTCAATTTAGATGAAATTGATTCTGAATATTTAGAGGATAAGAAGAGTCTTTTAACTGTTGTTCGTGAAATCTATAAAACATGGAGACATTTACAGCGTTTTGCCTTTATCAAGAGCGATAGTTCAGATGATTTTGGTATCAATACTTTAGTACGAAGAGATTCTGAAATGAATGATTTAATCTTACGTACATATCGCTTATTTGAAGAGCGTATCATGGATCGTCCAAACTTAGTATATCGTCAGATCCAGGCAGGTACAAATGCATGCTTCTCTATTCATAATCGCGATAATATTTGGTCAGAACATTACAGTGCATTAAAAGATATTCCAATTATTGATCATGTTATGTTACGTACACCAATGATCTTGCATCCAAAATCAAGTAAACGAACAGGAACATTTACAGAAACAAAAGTAGATCCAATGACATATTTTGATGGAGATGCAGAGTCTTTCTTCTGTTTTCCTTGTAAAGTTGGTAAGATGTTGTGTTTTGTCTATTTTAACGTTAAATATATAGCAAGTGCTTTAAGCATGGCCAACTTATTTGAACTTGCGACTAAAGAAGAAGCAAATCAAAAACCAGATTTGATCTTATTATTTGGTAATCCAGATGGTAAAAATGCTACCGAATTCTATTATGATGAAGCAGAAAATATTTGGCTTGGTTGTATTAGTGATGAACCAAGAATTGAATATTTTGGATATTTGAAGAAAATGTGTTTAACATTGCACAACCTTGCTGCTATGCAACAGGGATGGTTACCTATCCATGGTGCGTTTGTTAATATTACATTGAATGATGGTCGTAAAAAAGGAATCATGTTGATGGGTGATTCAGGAGCTGGAAAATCTGAATCAATTGAAGCCTTAAAGAGTGTTGGAAAAGATGTCATAAAAGATATTGAAGTTGTATTTGATGATATGGGTACGATTCATATTGAAGATGGTATTCCTTATGGGCAGGGAACTGAAATTGGTGCTTTCATTCGTTTAGATGATCTTGATCCAGGTACTCCTTATCGAGATATGGATCGTTCTGTATTTATGGCTCCAGAAAATCCAAACTCTCGTATGGTTACACCAGCCGCTTCTTATGATGTTATTACAACTAATCACAAGATTGATTTATTTGCATACGCAAACAACTATACAAATGAATTCGGTCTTAAGAAGTTAACTGTAGAAGAAGTAAAAGATACTTGTGTCATGGGTAAACGTATGGCATTAGGAACAACACAGGAAGTTGGGATCAGTACGACTTACTTCGCAAATCCATTTGGCCCAATGCAGAAACAGGAACTATGCGAACCATTGATCACAAAAGTATTCAGTGCCTTGGAAGAAAATGGTACTTTTGTTGGAGAAATCTATACACATCTAGGATTTGATAAGACAAATCGTCATGGTCTTGATATTGCGGCACATCAATTATTAGAATTTATTACAAAATAGAAGGTGATATCATGTTTGAAAACACGTATTACCCACAGGAAACGTTACGTAAAGCTTTAACGACATCTTTCGTGTGGATGGCTTTAGGACTTTTAGTTACAGCAGCAACATCTTATTTATGTTATTCGACCGGTTGGTATTTATGGATGTTGACTACAATGCCTGTTATTGGATTGTTGTTGTTTGTTGTACAGTTAGGACTTGTCTTTGCATTTCAATCTGTTATGCAAAGGTCGACTGCAACAGGAATTAAAGTATTGTTTATGGTGTATGCCGTAACATTTGGAATTTCCTTAACAAGCTTGTTTTATACTAATAGTGAGGCTCAACTTACTGCTGCATTCTTAATTAGTGCTGTATACTTTCTCTGCCTAGCTTTTATTGGATTAACGACAAAGAAAAATCTTAACAGCATTGGAATGATCTGTGTGGTTGGATTAACTGTTATGATCATTTCGCAGGTAATCATGCTTTTGTTTGGTGTTTCTTTTGATACTCGAATGATCTCAATCGTTGGATTGTTATTGTTTACAGGAATTACAGCCTGGGATATTCAACGCATGAAAAAAATTCTATATCTCAGCAATGGGGACGTCGTAAGCCAAGAAAAAATTGCCGTTTATATGGCTTTGGAATTGTATCTTGATTTTCTAAACATTTTCTTATATATCTTGCGCTTATTAGGGTATAACAGAGACTAAGTTAGTTGAGGAGTGTTAGCTCCTCTCTTTTCTTTCTAGGAGGTATTATGAAATTTTGTTTTGACTGTGATGATACACTTTATGATTTATCGTATCCATTTAAAAGAGCTTGTAAAGAACTTTTGAACATAGATGAAACATATGATTTAGAATCTATGTATACGACATATCGAAGTTGTGGCGATGAAATTTTTGATAAGATTCAAAATGGTATTATTACTATTGATGAATCTGGTATTTATCGAATTCGTCGAATGTGTGAATTATACCATATCGATGTAGAAAAAGAACTATATCATAAATTTCAAACAATTTATAAATCGTTTCAAAAAGAAATCTTTATGAGTGAAATACTTCATGATTATTTCAATTCAACAACATCAGAACTTGCGATATTAACAAATGGACAAGATGCACATCAAAGAATGAAATTAAAAGCTCTAGACGTATTTAAGTATTTTAAATCCGAGAACGTGTATACTAGTGGTCAATTAGGCTATGCCAAGCCTGATCCAAGATCATTTAAAACCATGTTTTCTTATATGAATGAGAATATTTCAGATTGGTATTATATTGGGGATAATTATGTAAACGATATGGAAGGCGCTAAAAAAGTTGGTATGAAAACCATTCATTTTAATCGCCATCATGGCTTGGAAGGAACATGCAGTGATCATGTTGTTTATAGTGAAAAAGACCTTGTTGAATTGTTAATTAAACTTGAAAAATAAAGATATCAAATTTGTTTAAATAAAGAATTTTTTGTTTAAAAGGTGTGCTATAATAATAGACACTTAAAGGGGATTAGAATGGATAGAATTATTCTAGAATTAAATAAGCATAAAAATATCATAATTGGGTGTTTTGTAGTTTGTATTGTCGTTGTGTCGATTTTTTTATTATGGCCTGATCATTCAACCAATGGAATTGATTACATCAAAGAAGCAGAGTCAAAGGATCCTTCGGCACTTTCAGAACAGTTAAGTGAAAAAAGACTTTCGGAAAGAAAACAAGCTATTGAAGATGGAAAACTAGATGTATTTGGCTTGTTTGATGATTATTTGATCTTAGGGGACTCAAGAGCCACAGGATTTTACTTGTATGGATATTTATTGGAGAGTCGTGTTTTTGCTTATAATGGGGCTACGATCTTAAATATTGATGAATGGATCGACTCAATTCAAAATCTTCAGCCACAAAATATCTATATTGCGTTTGGAATGAATGACATAAAAAATAATTTAAATAATACCTCAAATGGAAGTTATTCACAATTATTGTCTGCACAGGTTAAAAAGATCTTAAATGTATGCCCACAGGCAAACATTTATGTGAATTCAATCATTCCCGCCAGTCAAAGTATTACACAATCGAACAGTGATCTTTGGTCTCAAATTGATGTGTATAATGCGCAGATCCAGCAAGCTTGTCAAGACAATGGATGGACATATATTGATAATTCTTCGTTGGTGCAAAATCAAAGTGAGCCTATCTATGAATCAGATGGTATTCACTTCGTGTCTTCTTTTTATGAAAAATGGGCACGTAATATCATGGGGGTTCTAGAATGAGCAAGAATTTGAATATAAAAAAACATATTTTTAGCATTTTAAAAGGTTTGATTATTGTTTTGATGTGTATATTCTTATATTTTACTTTTTCGAAGCCACAGGCATCCTCTAAGGATTTTACGACGGTACAAAACGGAATGTTGAATAATATCGATTTGAGTACGATGGAATTAAAAGACAATATCTCAATCAAGAGGTTTTTAAATTTAGAACCAGAGATGTTCGAAAATATCATCTATTATAAAAGTCAAGACGCCTTAAACGCAGATGAAATTGTTCTGGTACAATTTAAATCAATAGATGATGCCAAGATTTTTGAGGAAAAAATGGAAGCCAGAATAGATGAGCAAAGAAATATTTTTTCTGGATATGCGCCAGAACAGGAAGATAAATTGAAGAACTCGATTATCGATGTTCAAATGAATTATGCATGTATGGTTGTGAGTCAGGATGTCAAGACGATTCATGATCAATTCTTACGTAGTTTATAAAAGAGGGGGGATGGGATATGATTTTTAACAGTTTAATTTTTATATTCTTTTTTCTTCCTATTTCATTGATTCTTTATTATTTAACACCATCTCTATACTTAAAAAACATTGTTCTATTGATCATTAGCTTATTATTTTATGCATGGAATGATCCGGCAACATTGATTTTGTTGATTTTGTCAATTTTATGGAACTATTTAAGCGGCATACAGATATCTAAGGAAACCAAGCATAGAAAGTTGGTTATTATTACTTCGATTGTCTTCAATGTTGTCATCTTGTTTATATATAAATATATTGATATGATCGTTCCTTTTGAAGTGGATACATCACATGTTCCAATGGGATTATCCTTTTTTACCTTTAGTGCAATTTCGTATTTAGGTGATATCATTACTGAGAAAGTGGAGCCACAAAAGGACATTGTTTTGTTTTCGTTATATATTTGTTTTTTTGGAAAGATATCGAGTGGTCCTATCGTTACTTATGCTAAAATGCAACCTCAATTAGAATTGCGTGCGCTAAATCGTACAAAATTTTATACAGGAATGGTCTTATTCATAAAAGGATTGGTTAAGAAAATCATCTTTGCTGATCAGTTTGCTCTAGTGTTTCAAGGTCTCTCCAGTAACAATTCTGTTTTAGGTGCTTGGCTATACACAATCTCATACGCATTACAGCTTTATTTTGATTTTTCAGGATATAGCGATATGGCAATTGGGGTTTCAAAGATGTTTGGTTTTGATTTTGATATCAACTTTGATCATCCTTACATGTCTAAGACAATTCAGGAATTTTTTAGACGATGGCATATCTCATTAGGAAATTGGTTTAAAAATTATGTCTACATTCCTTTGGGAGGAAGTCGTGTCAACAATGTTTTATATGTACGTAATATTTTGATTGTTTGGTTTTTAACTGGTATTTGGCATGGAGCAGATATCACTTATATTTTTTGGGGATTATATTTAGGTATATTTGTTTTAATGGAGAAATTCTTTCTTAAGAAAGGTTTAGCAAAATTACCAAGATTTATCAGTCATATCTATACACTTCTTATTGTATTAATTGGCTGGGTATTCTTTTTCAGCCCATCTATACAAAGTGCATTCGATACACTTTTAAAAATGTTTGGTTTTGGTGCAGCATCCTTTGCAGATTCAGATTTCTTGTTTGTATTCACAAGTTATTTGGTTTTGATTATTTTTGGTATTTTCTTTGCGACGCCAATTTACGATAAGCTTCAGATTGTTTCTTATAACTTGTTAAAAAATAAAGGTATTATTATTACTTCTATTGTTTATGTTGTCTTTTTTGTCATTTGTATTTCTTTGATGGTTGGTAGTACATATCAATCATTCTTGTATTCTGCATTTTAGGGGAGGTGAGATCATGAAACAAAAACGTTCTGAGATTGCTGCTCACTATATTGCACGAATTGTTTTTGGTTTGATGTGTGTTGTTCTTGTTATTAATATATTGATTCCTGATCAAAAAAACTCACAAGCAGAAAATAGAAGCTTACAGACTTTTCCTGATTTCAGTTTTGATGATCTATTAAGTGGTCAATTTTCTCGAGACTTAAACAATTATATATCGGATCAATTTGTTGGAAGAGATAGCTTGATTCACATACGTTATCTATTGAATAAAATGACAGGTGTTAAAAAAATTGATGATGTCTATCTTGGAGACGGTACTTTGATTCAAGAAAATTCAACGGTCAATGAAGAACAGATGAATCGTAATCTAAATGCAATCAATAATTTCTGTATCAATCATCAAGTTCGATCTGGCTTTTTGTTGGTACCAAATGCTGCAAACATTCAATCAAATAGTCTTCCGGCTTATTCTAATACCGCTGATCAGGATGCGCAGATGGATCAGATTTTTAGTATGTTGGATACTTCTGTTATGACAATTGATGTACGTGATACACTGGATAAACACAAAGATGAATATTTGTATTATCACAGTGATCATCATTGGACATCTTTGGCAACTTTTTATGCATTTCAAGAACTTGCTTCTAGTTTTGAACTAGGGAAAGTGAAAAAGTCTGATTATACCATCTATCGCGTCAGTGATAACTTTAAGGGAACATTAGCAAAAAAAGTGGGTAGTGTAGGTATTCAGGATGACATTGAGATATATGTTTCAGAGAATTTAGATGACTATGTTGTGATGGATGAAAGCAATGGAACAAGATCTTGTTCCATCTACAATTCAGAAGGACTGGAGTCTTCCAATGCGTATGATGTTTTTTTAGGGGGAAATACAGGCCTTGTACAAATTGAAAGTTTAAATGATTCAGATCGTCATTTGTTATTGATAAAAGATTCTTATGCCAATAGCATGGTTCAGTTTTTGTTGCCATACTATCGTACAATCACGATTGTTGATCCTCGTTATTTTTATGAAGATATTGAGCGAATCTTTAATCTGAATTTGATAACAGATGTCCTGTTTTTATATAATACGAATACTTTTGTTCAAGATACGTCGATTGCCGATGTACTTGAATAAAAAAACCTCGAACCATTCGAGGCTAAAAATTTTCAATTTCATTAATCAATCTCTCAACGATCTTATCTTGAGGGATTTTTTCTATGATTTGACCTTTTTTGATCAATAACCCTTCATTGCGTCCTCCCGCAATAGCTATATCGGCATGCTTTGCTTCTCCAGGACCATTAACTGCACATCCCATGATAGCTACAGTAATATTTTTGTTGATGGTTTGAAGGTATTGTTCCATTTGATTAACAACTGGTTCCATGTTCCATTGAGTACGTCCACATGTTGGACAGGCAATTAAGTTTGGTACATTATCTATTAGTTTACATGATTTTAAGAGTTCTTTGACAATTGGAATTTCTTTTTCAGGACTTCCATTCACACTGATACGAATTGTATTTCCAATTCCTTCCATCAATAATGTTCCTAAGGCAAGAGAGCTTTTAATGGCACTAGTCATGGTCGTGCCGGCTTCTGTAACTCCTAGATGAAGAGGATAGCTAAAAGTTTTAGCGGCTAAGCGATAAGCTTCGATACATAATAAAGGATCACTGGATTTGAACGATAGAACAGTATCATAGAAATTAAGTTCTTCCAAAATCTCAACGTGGCGTTTTGCGCTTTCAATCATACCTTCTGCAGTGGGTTTACCATATTTTTCGTGAATATCTTTCTCAAGTGAGCCACTGTTGATTCCGATACGAATTGGAATATTGTGTTGTTTACAAGCTTGGACAACAGCTTTTACATTTTCTTTTGAACCGATATTTCCTGGATTTAAACGTATCTTATCAGCACCAGCTTCAATACAGGCAAGAGCTAGCTTATAATCAAAATGAATGTCTGCAACAAGAGGTATATGGATATTTTTCTTGATTGTATCAATCGCTTTAGCATCTTCCATATCCATACAGCTGACACGTATGATTTCACAGCCCATTTTTTCTAAATTTAAGATTTGTTTGATAACTTTTTGGGCTTGTTTTGTCGGAATATTGCACATGGATTGAATATAAACATGATCATTGTGACCGAGCACATGATCTTTTATTTTTACTTCTCTGGTCTCTGTTCTTTTCATAAGAATACCTCACTTCTAAAAAGAGTATACTATAAGTTTTTTTAAATTGCTCGTTTTTCGTGTATAATAAGTAGTAAATTCAAGGGGGATGACGAATGGCTTTATTTAAACGTAGGTCCATGCGTAAAGTTAAAAATAAATCAAAAAAACCAATTATAGTTCTTGATAAGACAATTGATCATCGAGTTATGTTACTGGCCGGAACAATTGTTATTTGTTTTTTGATCTTGTTTATTCGTTTGCTGTATATACAAGTTTTCTCTTATGCAGACTATACGGAAAAAAAAGATGATTATACATCGATCAAACAATATGTAAGTGCACCGCGTGGAGAGATTTATGATTGTAAAGGGCGTGTTCTAGCTAAAACAGTTATTTCACATAATATCGTATATACATCTCCTAAAAACATGACAGTCGATGATTATAAATTATATGCAGAACGTGTTGTATCTGTTTTTGATATTGATATCGATTCATTTACAGAACGAGATAAAAAAGAAGCCTATATGACATACTTATCTTTAAACGATGATCCAAATGCATTGTTGACAGAAAAAGAACAGGAAGAGTATGAGTCCGGTGCTTGGGGAAGTGATAGCGAAAGCATTCGTTATGGCTTGATGTATGATCGTATTGGAGATGATGAGCTAGAAGAGATGGATGATGATACATTGAAAATGTGTATCGTTTATCAACGAATGACGACAAATTATTCTACCGGACAGGAAAATGTTATTTTAGAAGATGTGAGCGATAGTGATGTTGCGTATTTAGTTGAACATAAGACAGAATTTCCTGGATTTGATGTAGACTTCGGTGGATGGAAAAGAGAATATCCATATGGTGAAACATTGTCTGATGTCCTTGGAACAGTTACGACAAGTACAGAAGGTCTTCCTGAGGAATATTCTGATTACTATCTTCAAAAAGGATACCAGTATAATGCTCCAGTAGGACGATCTGGTCTTGAATATCAATATAATGATGTTTTAGCTGGTATTGCTGAAGAATCCAGAATTACTTACGACTCCAACGGTTTGGCAAAAAAAGAAGTAATTCGCCAGGCTCGTAAAGGAAATGATATTTATTTATCAATCGATATCGATCTTCAACAATCGCTTGATACGACTTTGAAAACAGTATTGCAGGAAAATGGAGGAACGGAAAGACGTGAAAATTTCTATTCTTTATTCATGTGTATGATGGATCCATATACAGGAGAAGTTATTGCATTGTCAGGATATCAAATGGATCCTGATACTCGTCAAATGACCTATTTTGCCAGTGGAAATTATATGAGCCTCGTTAATCCAGGAGATCGGAAGAGCGTAGTGTAGGGAAAGAGTGTAGATCTCGGTGGTCGCCGT
>CAMJQJ010000042.1 GCA_946408025.1 uncultured Faecalitalea sp. | reverse complement strand
AAACTATAACAGTGCGGTAGCTACCTTCTGCAACAACATGGCCAAGGATCTGCCAATCCAGGTCAATGATCCAAATACAGAACTTGAACTCCTGTATATCGATGATCTAGTCGAAGAGATGCTGGATGCTCTGGAAGGAAAAGAACATCATTGTGAATTTGATGGGCTGGATGCAGTGGATAAAAAAGACGGAAGATACTGCTATGTTCCTGTTACCCATAAAGCGACCTTGGGCGAGATCGTATCTTTATTAGAAGGCTTTAAGAAGCAGCCAGATACATTGGAAATGCCTTCGATCCCAGAGGGATCCTTTGCCAAGAAGCTGTACTCAACATATCTATCCTATCTGCCAGAGGAAAAGGTCTGTTTTGATCTAAAGATGAACCATGATGAAAGAGGAAGCTTTACAGAGCTGTTAAAAACAAGCGATCATGGACAGTTCAGTGTCAATATATCTAGACCGGGAATCACGAAGGGACAGCACTGGCACAACAGTAAATGGGAGTTCTTCATCGTCGTATCCGGTCATGCCCTGATCCAGGAACGAAAGATCGGGACCGATGAAATGATCGAATTCGAAGTATCCGGAGAAAAGATCCAGGCGGTGCATATGCTGCCGGGCTATACACACAATATCATCAATCTGAGCGATACACAGGATCTGGTGACCGTGATGTGGGCCAATGAAAGCTTTGATCCAGGACATCCGGATACATTCTTTGAGAAGGTGTAGGGATGCGACTGATCATACTGGGAGCTGGTGGCTATGGCCATGTGATCGAAGATCTGGCAATACAGTCAGAAAAGTATGAAGAGATCTTGTTTCTAGATGATAACGGCAAAGATAAGTGTTCGACATTTATACAGTATAAAAAAGAAGATACAGAATTTTATCCAGCATTCGGGAACAATGCAATCCGTATGGAATGGCTACGTAGATTAGAAGAGAACCAGTGCCGTATCGTTTCCTTTATTCATCCAAAAGCTTATGTAAGCCCGAAGGCAAAGATCGAAGCAGGGAGCGTCCTTCTTCCTTTCTCGGTCGTGAATACAAATACGGTCATCGAAAAAGGAAGCATCATCAACTGCGGAGCTATCATCGATCATGACTGCATCATCCGGGAAGGATGTCATATCTGTTTGAACGCAACGATCAAGGCCAGCAATATAATACCGGCCTGTACCAAGATCGAAGCCGGAGAGATCATAGAAAACAGCACGTATAGATAACGGAGGAATGTACATGTTTAAAAATAATGGAAAATTAAAACTATTGATCATCGTTGGGACAAGACCGGAGATCATCCGCTTGTCAGCCGTGATCAACAAATGCAGAAGGTATTTTGATGTCGTTCTTGCCCATACCGGACAGAACTATGACTATAATTTGAATGGGGTCTTCTTCAAGGATCTGGAACTAGAAGATCCGGAAGTCTATATGGAAGCCGTTGGAAAAGACCTTGGAGAAACGATGGGGAACATCATCGCCAAGTCTTATCAGCTGATGGTGGATATCCAGCCAGATGCAGTACTGGTACTGGGAGATACAAATAGCTGTTTGTCTGTGATCGGTGCAAAGCGTCTTCATATCCCGATCTTCCATATGGAAGCTGGAAACCGATGCAAGGATGAATGCCTGCCGGAAGAAACGAACCGAAGGATCGTCGATATCATCAGCGATGTGAACTTGTGTTATTCAGAACATGCCAGAAAATATCTTCATGAAGCAGGCCTTCCTAAAGAGAGAGTGTATGTAACGGGATCTCCTATGGCGGAGGTTTTGCATAATAATCTTGAAAAGATCGAAGCGAGCGATATCCATGAAAGACTGAACCTTGAAAAAGGGAAATATATCCTATTATCCGCACACCGAGAAGAAAACATCGATACGGAGAAAAACTTCTTGTCCCTTTTTAATGCGATCAATAAGATGGCAGAGAAATACGATATGCCGATCCTGTATTCGTGCCATCCAAGAAGTCGAAAGAGACTGGAGACAAGTGGATTCAAACTGGATCCAAGAGTGATCCAGCATGAACCTTTAGGATTCCATGACTATAACTGCCTGCAGATGAATGCTTATGCAGTGGTAAGTGACAGTGGAACTCTGCCGGAAGAAAGCAGTTTCTTTACGAGCGTGGGACATCCGTTCCCAGCCATCTGTATACGAACAAGCACGGAAAGACCGGAAGCATTGGATAAAGGAGACTTCATCCTGGCAGGTATCGATGAGAAATCTTTATTACAAGCAGTGGATACAGCAGTGGAATTGAACAAAAACAATGATCTAGGCATACCGGTACCGGACTATGTAGATGAGAATGTGTCAACGAAAGTTGTAAAGATCATCCAGTCTTATACAGGTGTGGTCAACAAGATGGTCTGGAGAAAGTTTTAAAACAGTTTGGATTTCAGACTGTTTTTTTAAGTTATTTCGAATATATTGTATGAATGGATTGAAATTATCTTTAGTTCAATATTCTTTATTGGATATTATTGTTTCCTGAGAAGGCAAAATGCGCTAAATTCAGTTCATTTTATTTTAAACAATTAGAAAAAGTATTTACAAAAATCTATTCATTTTTTGAGAGTAGGAAAAACAAAAAAATATAATATATAATAATGAGTCAAGAATATATTTCAGTTGATTTGATCATTATAGTTTCATGCAATTATTTAGGTAAAAATATGTGGAAATGACGAAAAGGAAAGAAACTTTAAAATGACTTTAGTTCAGATTATTTGGTGTTTTTATCAATTTTGAACTGTCAGAGATTTGAATAGTACATTAAATAATTACATAACTATAAGCTATATTTGCTAATATCTTGGTTTAAGATTATAATCTAATATATCTTTAACAGAAGGAGGAGTAAAAATGATTTGTCCAAAATGTGGAAAAGAATTACCAGAAGATGCAAAATTTTGCTTGGAGTGTGGGACTCCTTTGGAAAGTAAAGAAAGTGAATTGGAAAATAATGAAGTTGAAGAAGTGGTTCAGGGAGTAGTTATCGATGAGCCTGAAACACAGGAAGTTACTGAAGATGAAATTGAAGCGAAGGATGAAATAGAAAATAATTCTGAATCTTTAGATGAACCAAACGAAGAAAAAATAGTTCAAGAAGAAGCTGAAGAAAAGGAAGATGAAGAAGTTCATTCAAATAAAATTTGGTATTATGTTTCAAATAATCAATCTATAGGCCCATTCTCTGTAGAAGAGATGGAAGAATTGATTGAAAATAAAACGATTTATGGAAATACTTATGTATGGAAATCTGGATTAAAAGATTGGATCTATTTAAAGAATTCGGATTTAGCTATTTATCTTCAAAAAGAAGAAGCAAATAAAAAAACAGAAACGACTTCTGAAGATGCTTCCTGGTTCTATGTAAATAGTTCAAATCAACAAATGGGACCTTTTACAGAAGAAGAGATGGTACAGTTTATTAAAGAAGGAATTATTACTGCAAATACCTATGTATGGAAATCTGGTATGTTGGATTGGATTCATTGTAAAGAGTCAACTTTGTTTTCTAGACCATCTGGCGATGGAGGATTTAATAACTTTGCAAACGGAAATACCAATAAAATATTTATTGAAACTCGTAGCATCCCAGTATGTATCGTATTAAGTTTGGTGACTTGTGGTATTTATAATTTATATTGGATCTATCGCTTGGCAAAAGATACTAATACGTTAAATGCAGCTCAACAAAAACCGGTTGGCCAAGATGCAGGAATGGTTGTGCTTCTATACATTGTTACATGTGGACTTTATGGAATTTATTTTTATTGGAAAGTCGGAAAACTTGTAAAACAGTTACAATTTGAAAATGGATATTATGTAGAAGACAATAGTTTGGTTATGATGCTTCTTTGTATATTTGGACTTGGATTAATTTCAAACTGTATCCTTCAAAGCACATTAAATGATATACAGCGCTATGCTTAAAAAAGTAATAAGTGGAGCAGGGGCAATATTGTTACTGCTCCTTTTTATAGTTGTAATAGGATACTATTGTCCTATTCAAAAAATTACTGGTTTTCCTTGCCCGGGTTGTAATATGCTAACAAGTAGCTATTGGCTTTTTCTAAAGGGAGATCTTAGTAACTCCTTGTATTACCATGCTTTATTGATACCTACAATCTTAGTGTTTGTAGTTTGTCTTTTTTTGTCTTATAAAAGGAAAAATAGAATGAGAGATGGCTTGTTACTTATTTGGGGAGTAGCGATGATTGTGTATTATATATATCGCATGATTCATATTTTTCCAAATACACCAATGGTGTATGATGAGACGAGTTTGTTTGGTATGTTTTTTAGTATGCATTTTTAAAAAGCGGAAAGGTGGTTAATAGATGAAAGAGAATGTGAAAAAATATTCTAAGTCTATTTTAAAGTTTTTATTATATTTTTTCGTTGTTTTATTTGTTTTTTTGGGATTATTATTGATTCAGGTTGCTGAATGGGTTCCTGAAACATTTGGGGATATTCCTTTTGAACAGGTAATCTTTCATATGTTAGCACCTGTGGAGTCGACAGATACGTCATATTATATTCAAAGCTTTATACAAGAATGTTTGCCATTTCCAATAATATTAACTTTAATATTAGTGTTATTGTTTATCATTCAAGCGCAATTTTCAGATAAGATTCGCTTGAAAAAAGGAATCATTATTAATGCTATTCTTGTTGTATGTAGTGTTATTTCTTTTGGATTAGGAATTCAATATTGCGCAATAAATGTAAATGCTGATGACTATATTGATGGAGTGCTAAATCCTTCAAAGATTTATGAAGAGTATTATGTGAACCCTCAAAATGTAAATTATACGTTCCCCGAACAGAAAAGAAATTTAGTATATATTTTTCTGGAATCTATGGAGACTACATATGAAGATGCGGCGAATGGGGGAGCGATGGAAAATAATCTAATTCCAGAGTTAACAAATTTAGCCAATAATAATCTGACTTTTTCAGGAGGAAATGTAGCTAATGATGGTTTTAATGTACTATCTGGAGCAGGATGGACTGTTGCCGCTATGGTTGGACAGACAAGCGGAATTCCAATCAATATACCTATTGATGGTAACAGCTATATTAGTGAAGGAAACTTTTTAAATGGTGCTTATTCAATTGGAGAAATATTGGAAGATAATGGATATGTTAATGAGTTGTTATTAGGCTCTGATGCAGAATTTGGTGGTAGAAAATATTATTTTGAGCAACATGGAAATTACAATATTGTAGATATTAATGAAGTTAAAGAACGAGGCTGGCTTGATCAAGATTATTACACTTGGTGGGGTTATGAAGATGTAAAATTATTTGAGTATGCTAAAACGGAATTAACAACTCTGGCAAATAATGGACAGCCATTCAACTTTACTATGTTAACTGCAGATACACATTTTACAGATGGATATTATTGTCAGGAATGCATCGACCTTTGGGGTGATCAATACTCCAATGTCATTTCTTGTTCAAGTCGACATGTTGTAGAGTTTATATCTTGGATTCAATCACAGCCTTTCTATGCAAATACAACAATTGTGATTGCTAGTGACCATAAAAGCATGGATACGACATGGTTTAATTCCATTGAGGAGAGTGGATACCAAAGAAAAGGGTATTTTACGATTATAAATTCACTTGTTAGTCCAGTCTCTAATGAAAGTCGTGTAATGTCTACCGTGGATTTATTCCCAACCACTTTGGCATCTTTAGGTGTTACATATGATTCAAATCGTTTAGGCCTAGGAACAAATTTGTTTACAGATGAAAGAACTTTAGCGGAAATCATGGGTGTAGAAGAATTGGATGTCCAGTTGCAAAAACATTCCAATTATTATGATAAGAACATCTTGTATGGAATTGGGAAGAAATAGCCTATGGAAAATAGAAAAAAATTTTTATTTGTGATAAATCCAGTATCTGGGAAAAAACACTCTAAAGAACAAATTTTGGATGCTTTGAATGAATTTTCTAAGCATGGATTCTTTGTGGAAACATATATAACACAGGCTACAATGGATGCATATGACTATATTCTTAAATATGGAGAAAACTATGATATCGTAGTTATTAGCGGTGGGGATGGAACATTAAATGAAGCAACAAATGCTTTAATACAATTAGAGAAGATACCGTTATTAGGTTATCTTCCTTCTGGAACAATGAATGATTTTGGAGCTAACTTTGACTTAAGTACTAATTTACAAGAAGCAGCTAAAACAGTCTGTGAAGGAAAAGCTGATGAATTTGATTTAGGTAAGATCAACGATCAGTATTTTAACTATGTTGCTGGTTTTGGAATGATTTGTGAAGTATCTTTTGAAACTGACCAAGAATTAAAACATGTTTTAGGCAACTTAGCTTATGTTATCAAGGCTATTTCTTTACTACCAAATTTAAAACCTTATCATGTGAAGATGAATATTGATGGAGAAGAATTTGAAAAAGATTTGATGTTTGGCCTTATTATCAATGGAGTTCGTGTTTCTGGTTTTGATTTGGTCGAAAAAAGTGAGGATGCCATGAAAGATGGTACCTTAAATGTAATCTTAGTAGAGCATACACCAAATTTGTTAGAACTGTATAATTATCCAGTTGGATTGTTAAATCCAACTGTGAATGGGAAATACGTGACTCGCTATCAAGCTAAACATATAACGATTGAAGCCAACGAACCAATGAAATGGACCTTGGATGGAGAAAAAGGCGAAGAAAGAGACAAAGCTGAAATATGTGTTATACCTAGAGCTTTAAAGATTGTTTGCTGAAATGAAACAATTTTCAAAATTAAAGAAAAAATTTACATTTTTCTACAAAAAGGTGTTGACATATTAGTATATTTATTTATAATGTATTCATACAAGTAAATCGGATGAAGATAGAGGTAGCAATGCATCAGAGTACTGCATGGAGCTGGCGAGCTGGGAAATGTAGGAAAGGTAATCATTGCCGAAGGTAGAAAGGTGGCAACCTTAAACCTGGGGTATTAGGGAATACCTAATGCACTCCTTCAAACTTTGAAGAGGGGTTATCTTATAGCGAAGGGACACTTAAAGCTATGCGATAACGCATAGCTTTTCTATTTATTCACCGATTCAGAAAGGAAAAGAGATATGAAAAAATTACTTGCTGCTGCAGCGGTAGCTGCCCTAGCCTTGACAGGCTGTGCTTCTGGAGGTAACACAGAAACAACAGAAGATAAAGACACTTTCGTAGTCGGTATGGAATGTGCCTATGCACCATTTAACTGGAAGACCAGTGAAGAAACAGAAACATCTGTATCTTTAGGTTCTAGTGGATATGCAGATGGTTATGATGTTCGTGTCGCTCAATATATTGCGGATGAACTTGGGATGGATCTAGAAATTAAAACGATTTCATGGGATGGTTTATTACCAGCACTTGATTCTGGAGAAATCGATGCGGTTATTGCTGGAATGACAGCCAATGAAGAACGTGAAGAAGGTGCCGACTTCACAACACCTTACTATGATAGTGAAGGTATGATCATGATTGTAAGAAAAGACAGTGAAGAAGCAACTTACACAGACATCCAACAGTTCTCTGGAAAGAATGTTGTCGGTCAAAAAGGAACAAACTATGATGATGTTATTGATCAGATTGAAGGGGTCAACCATGTAACACCAAAACAACAGTATGGTGAAATGATCGTAGCTTTACAGCAAGGTGACGTTGATGGTATTACAGCTGAGATGGCAGTTGCTGAAGGTGTAATCGCTGCAAACCCAGATCTAACTGTTGTTCAGTTTGATGAAGGCAAAGGATTTGAAGCTGATACAACTGTTTCAATTGCATTAAAAGAAGGAACAAGAGATTCAGATTTCTTCAAAAAAGTACAGGAAGCATTGGATAATTTAGATACAGATACGCGTAAAGAGTGGATGAGCGAAGCTGTTCAAAATCAGCCTGCAGGAGAATAATATGAGCATTAATTTTCCTAAGGCATTAGAGATCTTTCAGGAAAATATTTCCCTATTCCTTTATGGAATAGGGAATACTTTGTTGTTTGCCCTGATTGGTACTCTTGTTGGTTTTTTGATCGGACTTTTAGTTGGTGGTATTCGAGCAATAGAGATTAATGATTATGATAGCGGGTTGGTCAAAGTCTTGAAACATATTGGTCGTTGGATCACTAGCTTTTACATTTGGGTTTTCCGTGGAACTCCGATGATGGTTCAAGCAATGTTTGTTTTCTATTTATTAAAGCCGGTTTTACAATGGACACCATTTGTAGCAGGTTTAGTTATTATTTCAATTAATACTGGGGCTTATATGGCTGAAATTATTCGTGCAGGTATTCAATCTGTAGATAAAGGTCAGAATGAAGCTGCAATGAGCTTAGGGATGACTACGATTCAAACGTTGGTATTTATTGTTTTCCCTCAAGCCATAAAAAATACTTTTCCATCGATTGGAAACCAATTAATTGTAAATATCAAAGATAGTTCTATGCTAAATGTAATTGGGGTAACAGAATTATATTTCCAAACAACTTCAGTTGCAGGATCAAATTATAAATACATTGAAACATTTTTAGTATCTGCTTTGATTTATTTATTCTTGACTACTTTGGCAAGTTTCTTGTTAAACTACCTTGAGAGTAGATTTGATGAAGAACGTAAGACCAAAGCTATGGATTTTTGTAGTTAGGAGGATCATGAAAGATGAATGAGATTATTCAAATTCAACACCTTCAAAAACATTTTGGAAATCTAAAGGTATTAAATGATGTAAATTTTGATATTCATAAAGGTGAAGTTGTAACAATTATTGGTTCAAGTGGTAGTGGTAAATCGACCATGCTTCGTTGTGTCAATCTATTAGAAAGAATGGATGGCGGTACGATTCTATATCATGGTAAAGATATTCTTGCTAGTGGCAATGATGTAAATCAATATCGCTCTAAAGTTGGAATGGTATTTCAGAGCTTTAATCTTTTTAACAATTTAAGTGTTATAGAAAACTGTATGATCGGACAAATTAAAGTTTTAAAACGATCAAAAGAAGAAGCACGTGCTAAAGCGGAAAAGTACTTAAAAGAAGTTGGCATGTATGAATTTGCGGATAAAGCAAGTACAAAACTATCTGGAGGACAAAAGCAACGTGTAGCAATCGCTCGAGCTTTATGCATGGATCCAGAAGTTTTATTGTTTGATGAACCAACGAGTGCTCTAGACCCTGAGATGGTTGGTGGTGTTTTGGATGTTATGAAAGATTTGGCGAATGAAGGGTTGACCATGGTTATTGTTACGCATGAAATGCAGTTTGCTAAAGAAGTAAGTGACCGTGTGATTTTCATGGATCAAGGTGTTATAGCTGAACAGGGAACACCGGAAGAAATTTTTAATAATCCAAAACAGGAAAGAACAAAACAGTTCTTATCAAGATATTCAAATCGGTAATAGAAAAAAGTTTGATTTCATTTTAAAAATGAGTCAAACTTTTTTTGAAAATATTTGAAGTTGTTTTTATAGGGAAATAAAATGGATAAACCATATGTTGATATATAATGCTTTGTGTAGATGGAAGAAAGATATATTTGATTATTGAATTTTTTAAGTGTTCACTGTTTGGATTTGTTATAAGATATTAGAATAAAACGCATAGCTATTCTTTTAAACATTGTTTTCTTGTAAAAATAAATAAAGAATGATAGAATGTGCATAGTTTGACAGTGAAGAAGATAAGTACTGATGGATCTGGAAATGAAGAGATAAAGTGGTTGGTGGAAACTTTACAAGGGTCTGTTAAGGAAGCTACTTTGGAGTTAAAACCGCTTAGTCAGCGTTAACGATAATTAAGGGCATCTTATAAAAGATGAACTAGGATGGTACCGCGTTAATGACGTTCCTAGATATAGGAACGTTTTTTTATTTGGATGGAGGAAGAAAAAATGAAATATTTAACCGGAAATCAAGTTCGCCAGATGTTTTTGGATTACTTTAAAAGCAAAGGGCATATGATCGAACCAGGAGCAAGCCTTGTTCCTAATAATGATCCAACTTTATTATGGATCAATGCTGGTGTAGCTGCTTTGAAAAAGTATTTTGATGGAAGTGAAAAACCTCGTTGTAATCGTATTGCCAATGCACAAAAAAGTATTCGTACAAACGATATTGAAAATGTAGGTAAGACAGCTAGACATCATACATTCTTTGAAATGTTAGGAAACTTTTCGATTGGAGATTATTTTAAAGATGAAGCGATTCCATTTGCATGGGAATTCTTAACAAGTGAAGAATGGATGGGAATCGACAAAGATAAACTATATGTATCTGTATATACAGATGACGATCAGGCATATAAGATTTGGACAGAAGTATGTAAGGTAGATCCTAGTCATATCTTAAAAACATATGATAACTTCTGGGAAATTGGTAAAGGGCCAGGTGGACCAGACTCAGAAATCTTCTTTGACCGTGGTGAAAAATATGATCCAGAAGGTCTTGGAGAAAAATTGTTCTTTGAAGAAATGGAAAATGATCGTTATGTAGAAGTTTGGAACGTTGTATTCTCACAATATGACTGTGATCCTGAATTAGATCGTAAAGATTATAAAGAACTACCTCAGAAAAATATCGATACTGGAATGGGGCTTGAAAGACTGGTTGCCTTGATCCAGGATGGGGAAACAAATTTTGATACAGATTTGTTCCTTCCAATCATTCACGCAACCGAAAAATTGGCAAAATATCCTTATGAAGGAGAATATAAAATGGCATATCGTGTTATTGCCGATCATATTCGTACTTTAACGTTTGCTTTAAGTGATGGTGCAAACTTCTCAAACAGCGGACGTGGTTATGTATTGCGTCGTGTTTTAAGACGTGCCGTACGCTTTGGTTTAAAATTAGGATTAGAAGATGCTTTCTTATATAAATTAGTACCAGTTGTTGCGGATACGATGCAGGATTTCTATCCTTATTTACAGGAACATGTCGAATTCAATCAGAAACTGATCAAAGTAGAAGAAGATACATTCAAGAAAACATTGAAGAATGGACAGGCGCTTTTAGATGAAGAGATTTCAAAGGCAAAAGACGGAAAACTAAGTGGTGAAATTGTATTTAAGCTTTACGATACATACGGATTCCCATTTGAGCTAACACAGGAGATTGCTTTAGAAAGTGGACTTGAAGTATCTCGTGAAGAATTTGATGTTGAAATGAACAAACAGAAAGAACGTGCTCGTAATGCTCGAAATACAAAAGATTCTTTTGCGACACAAAATGCTGAATTGATGAATTTTACACAGGAAAGTACGTTTATTGGATATGACCATATGGAATGTGATGGTAAGATCATTGCTTTATTCAAAGATGGACATATGGTTGATACTTTGTCAGATGAAGGACAAGTAATTTTAGATACGACTTGTTTCTATGCAGAGAGTGGTGGACAGGTTGCTGATGCTGGTACATTAAGTACAGATGGTGTGTTGTGCAAAGTGACAGATGTTCAGAAAACAAGAAACAAACAACATATACACAGTGTAGAAATTGAAAGTGGAATCTTGGAAGTTGGCATGAGCCTACATTGTCATGTAGATCAAGCAAAACGAAAAGCAACAACAGCTAACCACTCTTGTACCCACCTTTTACAAAGTGCGTTGAAGAAAGTTGTTGGAGATCATATTCACCAGGCCGGAAGCTATGTATGTGACGAATACTTGCGTTTTGACTTTAACCATTTTGAAAAGTTAACAACAAAACAACTAGATGAAATTGAAGATTTAGTGAATCAGTACATTGCGAAAGCTTATCCTGTTACAAAAGAAATCATGGATATTGAAGAAGCCAAGAAATCAGGAGCAACGGCTTTATTCAATGAAAAATACGGAGATCGAGTTCGTGTTGTAACGATGGGGGATGTTTCTAAAGAGTTCTGTGCTGGATGTCATGTAGAAAACACATCTCAGATTGGTCTATGCAAGATCATCAGTGAAGAAAGTATTGGTTCAGATTCTCGTCGTATCGTAGCTAAGACAGGTTACCAGGCTTATAAAGAATGTGCTTCAGAGAAGGCGATGCTAGAAAATATTGCAGTTAGCGCAAAACAAAAAGGTATCAAAAATATTGATGCAAAAGTTGATGCTGCTTACCAAAATATGCATGCTCTTCAAAAAGAAATTGAACAGCTTAAAAATCAGATCTTTGCCCTTAAATCAAATGAATGGGTGAATGAAACGGTTTCTTTAGGATCTGTAAATGCATTGATCAAAAAAGTTGAAGGAATGGATGCAGGTGCTTTAAAAGATATCGTATCGAATTTAAAGGCAAAAGATTCAAATATCGTATGTTTCTTTGGAAATGTTTCAAATGACAAGATTGTCTTTGTGTCTGGAGCTGGAAAAGATGCTGTTTCAAAAGGAGTTCATGCTGGTCAGTTGGTGAAAAAGGCTGCTCAGTTATGTTCAGGCAATGGTGGTGGAAAACCAGACATGGCACAAGCCGGTGGAAAAGATGTTTCTAAATTAGAGGAAGCATTTGAAATGATCAAGTCTGAACTATCAAATATTTAATTTCTCATATAAAAAGATCAAATGTATGTCATTTGGTCTTTTTAATTAATGTAAATGGAGGTAGATTGCGTGGGGAGTTACATTCAATAATTTGTGTTTTTTGTGGATGTTTTCCCAAAAAAGTACGAAAAAAATCAAAAAGGTTTTCATTTAAAATTAGATAATGTATAATATTTTTATGTTAAGGAGTGTGATGAAGATGAGAGACATTACCGAAACTATGACATTTACAACGGAAGAAATTCGCCGCGAAAATATCAAAGCGATCTTGCGTGAAGTAAGTGACGCATTAGAAGAGCGTGGTTATAACTCTGAAAACCAGATTGCAGGTTATCTTATCAAGATCGGAAGAGCACACGTCTGAACTCCAGTCACCAATGGAAATC
>CAMJQJ010000041.1 GCA_946408025.1 uncultured Faecalitalea sp. | reverse complement strand
GATTTCCATTGGTGACTGGAGTTCAGACGTGTGCTCTTCCGATCTATCACTTACTTCAAGGATCTCACGAAGATTATCAAATCCTTCCTGGTTTTCGATTTTTGGAATAATCTGAATTGCATCTTTTTTCTCGTCGATCAAGATTTTTCTTAAGTTCAAAACATCTTCTTTACGACGCGTGAAACTTGCTGCAATATAGTCAATATCTTGACGACATCCAAAACGGATATCTGCTTCATCTTTTTCAGAGATAAATGGCATACTCAAAATAATGCCTGGTAAGTTACATCCTTTACGGCTCTTTAAGAAATGAGGGTTTTCTACGCGAACTGTCATTTCTCCTTCGCCAACTTCCTGAATCGTAACTTTCATTTTACCATCATCCATTAAAATGTGGTCTCCCGCTTTAACATCGTTGAACACTTCTGGACAACGAATTGTAAAACGTTCATGATTTCCTAAAACTTCTTCTTTGACGATTTTAACGATGTCGCCTTCCTTAAATTCACATCCACCGTTTTCAAAATCGCCTAAACGAATTTCAGGACCTTTTGTATCTAACAGGATACCGATAGGTTTTCCTGTTTCTTTTGATACCTCACGGATCAATTTAATACGGTTACCATGTTCTTCATAGCTTCCGTGTGAAAAGTTCAAACGTGCAATGTTCATACCTTCATTTACAAGTTTTGTTAGAACTTCCTTGCTCTCACTAGCAGGCCCAATCGTACATACAATCTTAGTTTTCTTATCCATCATATCTTCTTCCTTTTTTCCTTTCCTATAACTATACCAGTCTTTCGAACAAATTCATCAATGGTTTACGTGATTCCTGAGGCATGCTCAAAGCCTTTTCAATAGGAATCGCTACGATTTCATTGTTACGAATACAGATGCACTGTCCACCAATTCCCTGCATCAATAAATCTACGGCTTTTTCTCCCATCTGAGAAGCCAATAAACGGTCAAATGGACAAGGTGATCCTCCTCGCTGAATATGTCCTAATACAGTTGCCCTTCCTGAAAAACCTGTATTTAAACTGACTTTTTTTGCAAACTGGTCAACATCAGTGATTTTTTCACTGATAACGACAATAGCATGTTTTTTCTTACGAATCAAATCTAAATCACGTAATCTGTCTAAAACATCTTCTTCATCGAATCCAGTTTCACTTGTTACAATAATTTCGGCTCCACAAGCTATACCAGACCATAATGCCAAATCCCCACAACGGTTACCCATAACCTCTACAATAGAGCAACGGTGATGAGAGTTTGATGTATCGCGCAATTTATCGATTGCCTCTACAACTGTTTCTAGCGCTGTCTGGAATCCAATCGTATAATCCGTACAAGTAATATCATTATCAATCGTACCAGGTAGTCCGATACAGTTAATTCCCATTTCGGTCAAAGATAATGCTCCACGATAAGAACCGTCCCCACCGATAACAACGACAGCTTCAATTCCACGTTTCTTCAACTGATGAATTGCTTTTTTACGAACTTCGATATCTTTGAATTCTGGCAATCTGGCAGATCCTAAAACAGTTCCACCACGATTCACAATTTCTCCAACGGTTTCACGAGTTAATGGTTCAATATATCCTTCCACCATTCCCTTATAACCGTTATAAATACCAAATACTTCCAAGCCGCTATTTAATCCGACTCTTGTCACAGCACGAATAGCAGCATTCATTCCTGGTGAATCCCCACCAGATGTTAAAATCCCAATTCTTCTAACCATAATTTTGTCCTCCGTAGAACTTTAACAAACATTTTAATTCACTATAAATATAACACACATAAATGAGCTAGAAAACAAGAAAATGCGATGAAAACGCTTAAATCATGTAAAAAATTTTTGATGTATAAAGATTTTAATAAACGTATAAATTGAAAAGGATTTCCATATAATTTATTTTTAAGAAATACCATATTTCCAAGATAAAAACTTCGGATATTTTCCATATTTTAATCAAAACTCACATTTTTTACCATAGAAAATTGATATTAAAAACAATAGATTTTCATAAACTATAAGTGAGCTCAAGGAAAGCTCATTAATAAACATATTCCTTTTCATATATCTCTCTCCTAATTTAATTATTATTACAAAAATAGTGCTGACAAGAGCACTATTTTTGTGTTAAATGAGTTTTGTGATATTTAATAAGCCATTCTTATCAAACAAAATTGATTTAATTTCCTGAAGTGTTTCATAATTAATGAAATCATACTCTGCACGATTTAAAGCCGTGTAAATTTGTTGTAACATGGAGCGATGTTCTATCCACATACTTGATTCCCCAAATCCTTCATCACACAATTTTTGTATCGTTTCATCATTCATCAACGGATACAAAAAATCATAAATTGTAGTCATGTTTGGATTTGAGAATTTCGAAATTTCCAAAACATTTTTATATACAGAAAAATGATAATGTCTAAGCATATTTAATACAGCTTTAGATAAGAATAATACTGAAGCGCTAAAATCTTCATCTTTTACATCTTCGTAATATCCTTCCAGATCACTTGCTGCTTCCATTTGATCTAAAACAATTCCTGGTACATCTTCATATTCCTCTTCATTGATTCCATAAAATGCATACATGTCTTCTTCCTGCTCAGACTCCTGTTCATTCTTCATATTATCCATCATCTCCTGAGCCATATTGTTCAAACGATCTTTTTCTTCATCACTCATTGAATCCATCATTCTAGAAATAGCAGAAAAATCAATATCACTAAACTTCATAAATACCTCCTATATAAATTAAAAGCCCTTATCAAAAGATAAAGGCTACTTTTACAAATGGTGGAGCGTAGGAGGATCGAACTCCTGACCCCCTGCGTGCAAGGCAGGTGCTCTCCCAGCTGAGCTAACACCCCATGTGCTAGATTATTTTATCAAATCTACAGAAAATTTCAAGAGTATATGTTAAAATAATTACACAAAATTAATTGGAGGTATTATGTCCACACAAAAAACAATAGCTGATAACAGAAAAGCTCGACACGATTATGAATTATATGATCGTTACGAAGCCGGTTTAGAACTTAAAGGAACTGAAATAAAAAGTATACGTCGAGGAAAAGTTCAACTAAAAGATAGTTATATTAGTTTTTACAATAATGAAGCATATATTAAAGGCATGCATATATCGCCTTATGAATTCGGGAATATTTTCAATCATGACGAAACAAGAGACCGAAAATTACTTTTACATAAAAAAGAAATTCGAAAGCTTTATCAAGATACCCGTATCAAGGGATATACAGTTGTGCCTGTAAGATTATATTTATCCAAAGGTTTAGCTAAACTTGAAATTGCTTTGGCCAAAGGTAAAAACCTTCACGATAAACGTGAAAGTCAAAAAGTAAAAGACGCAAAAAGAGAAATCGCAAAAGCCTTGAAAAATCAATATTAGTATGATATTTTAAGGTCCATGGGGATGTTCAGGCATTCGATGAGTAATCGTTTGGATTCAACCACAGCCGCAAAGGATATGCGTAATAACCAACTTAAATTTAAACGCTAAATCAAAAATCGCTAATGTATTTGGTGCAAACCAGAGCATGGCTTTCGCTGCTTAATTAGTCTACGTTTGACTTGCAGCCTGCCTTATTATAAGTTAGCTTCTCTTTAATAAGGAATGTGTAAAGACAAAGAAGATAGTAAAAGATATTGGCTTGATATCTTTTATGAAACTCTAAAGCCAACCCATTTGTGATCATGTCCATCTGATGCAAATGGTTAATTTGATGGAATAAGCTGTAAACGTTGTCTCGTGGGACATTACTTAGACAGGAGTTCGATTCTCCTCATCTCCACCATATGCAAAATAAAGAGTCTTGTTGTTACATCATTTGTAACCAAAGACTCTTTTTTCATTACTTAAAATTGTTGATTTTTTTCTAAGAATGTTCATAAATCTATCAAAACTATTTTTTTGATCATTGAACATTTTACATATTTCATTCAAGCCATATCCATCATATAAAGTTTCCCAAAATTCATTTCCAAATGAATAAAGCCTAGATTGTCTTGGTTTTAGTACTTCTTCTTTAGACTATCCTCAATATAAATGTTCAATTTTAATTCATCTATTCAATAATTGAATTAATTTTGTGATTTCTTATCATGAATTATTTCAAGAAACGTATCTAAAGTATCAATAAAAAAGATTCTTCAAATATTTCATAGAAAATACATCTAAATCTTTGCTCACATTACCTTTTAAAACTAAAGACCATGATAATATTTCTAGTGTATTATAATTGAAGTTTATTACTAGTCTTTCACTAACACAAGAATCTCTAAATTTGGTGTAAAACAATATAATGTAATTCTTTATTTAAAGTAATTCAAAATATTATATATTCATCTTTAATACCAATACCATTAACTAGTTTGATCATTGCCGCAATATTTCTACATTTAAGTAAGAAAAAAGTATCCTCCTCCGCTTCATACTCCATAATGCATTAAAAGATTCCCGTTAATTCAACAGGAATCTTTTTAATGGTTTAGCTTTTTTATTAATGAATCCGGTAATTTTTTTATAACTGAAAATACCAGCCATAAACTTAACAAACGATCAAAATAATCTGTAAAAAACTGAACGATCAAACAACTTAATGTTAATCCTAAGGGTGTTTTTGCCAATAGTTGAACCAACATAGTCGAACCAGAAGATGTGATTCCACCAAATATGGTAGCTGTAATACAGGCACTTATCAAAGAAGCAGGAACACTGATACAGAATGCCTTCACAAATAATTTGTTAGTTTTATTCTTTTGAAAAATAAGTCCTGTCACAATCCCTAATACAACGCCTACAGGCATATAATAAAGTGCATAGATATCTGAAGTCATTCCCGTGATCAAAGCGCTTAAAACACCAGGAAACAAGCCATAAAAAGGCCCTAAGAGTATCGCAGTCATAATTGTTCCGATACTATCCAAATAAATAGGTAGATGAAATCCTAAGGCAATGTAAGACCCGACGATATTGATCACGATAGCCAAGGCAATCAAGGTGATTTTATGAACACTTATTTTAACAGGCATTTTCTTCACCTAAAATTATATCAAGATAAACTAGATTTTCTTTTTTACAATCTAAGATTCGTTCTAAGAAAAACATAAAAAACTTTTTGGCGTCAACTTGTGATAAAACATGTGCATTAGCTTCTTTTTGATAATATCCATATGCATCAACAACACTCTGCCCTCTGGTAATTCCATCCGTTTCAATATCTGTATATGCGTCAAATCCAGAACAAAGAGAACGATCTATAAAATAGGCAACCGCAAGTGGATCATTAATTACACAACCTATAATATGTTCCCATTGCCAGTGAAAATCAAAATAAAACTTAGTGATTTTACGAATAAAAGATCCTTGTTTTTGATTTAACCGTTCCATAAATTCTAAAAGTGTTGGTGTTAAGACGATTTTTCTTGTTACATCTAAACCGACCATGTGGATCTTTTTATTTGTTTTCGCAAAACTTTCATAAACTATCTTAGCAGCTTCTGGATCTTCCCAATAATTATATTCGGCCACTGGAGAACAATTTCCATGTGACTTATAAGATCCACCCATAGATACGAGTTCGTCTATCTGATTAAATGCTTTGGAATTCTTTTGAGCAAGTTGAGCTAAGTTTGTCAAAGGACCTAAGGCAATGACAGAACATTTTGTAGTGCTCAATGTGTTTTCATAAAATTCAAGAGCATTGATTTTTTGTGTGTATCCTTCTATTTCAGGCAAGAAGCTTTCTCCTAATCCATCTTCACCATGCGTGTCCAAAGCATCCACAAATTCTTTTACCAGTGGTCTATCAGCTCCTAAAAAGATTGGAACATCCAAACGATCCATATGATTCAACACTTTCTTTGCATTCTCAAATCCTTGTTTTAAAGGGGCATTGCCAGCTGTGATCGTAATTCCCAATATATCTAACTCTGGACTTGATAAGGCCAACATAATTGCTAAACTATCATCAATTCCCGGATCACAATCTATAATTACTTTATGTTTCATCCAAACACTCCTTAATATAAAAAAGGTCTTGCCTCCCTAGACAAAACCACACAAAAAAAAGATTGTTTGAGCGTTGCCTATTATTATACTGGGAGGAACAATAAAACCAGTTTCTTTTTTATTTATACCACAATCAAAGGTTTTAAACAAGAAAAAGTGTTGATTCTAAAAAGAACCAACACTTAATTTATTATTCTTCATATACGCCTTTTTTCTGGAACAATACCCATTTGGCAATGTTTACTGCATGGTCACAAATACGTTCCAAATATTTTCCAACCAGCAATAGATCAACCAGTGTTTCAGCATTACCAGTTTTAGCAGCTAGTTTTTCGATATATAACTCTTTTGTATCTACATAAAGAGAATCCGCTTTATCATCCAACTTGATAACTTCATGTGCAATATCTTCATCTTTTTGCATATAAGCTGAGATAGCACCAGATATCATCTCTTTTGCGATTGAGAATAAATCTTGAATCGTGCCATCAATTTCGATATCTGTATCTTGAATTTTACAAACAAGATCAGCTACTTCTTTTTCCTGATCCATAATACGAGTCATATCACGAATTGTGTTGGTAGCTACTGTAATTTTTCTTAAGTCTTTTGCAACAGGATGCTGCAACAACAAGATACGCATACAGATCTGTTCGCATTCTCTACCATTCACGCTAACATCTTCATGAAGTTCATTGATTTCCTGGATCAATGTTTTATCGCGATCATACAAAGCATGCTTGCAAAAAGATAAACCTTTTAAACAGTCCTGACCCATTTGTGTCATGGTCAGCTCCAATTGTTTTGTTTGTTTGATGAACTTTGTAGAAACCATTATCCAAACCTCCCTGTAATATAGTCTTCTGTTTTCTTTTCTTTAGGCGTAGAAAACATAGTTTCAGTATCTCCATATTCAATCAAATCACCTAGTAAGAAGAAAGCTGTTTTATCACTGATACGCATAGCCTGCTGCATATTGTGAGTAACGATAACGATTGTATAATCTTTCTTTAATTTTAAAGTCAATTCTTCGATCTTGCTGGTACTAATTGGATCAAGGGCACTAGTTGGTTCATCCATCAATAATACTTCTGGTTGAACAGCTAAAGCTCGAGCAATGCATAAACGCTGTTGCTGACCACCGGATAACCCCAAAGCCGATTTGTTCAAACGGTCTTTAACCTCATCCCAAAGTGCCGCATCTTCCAACGCTTGTCGAACAATAACATCCAGCTCCGCTTTTTTCTTGATACCATGCGTTCTAGGTCCAAAAGCAATATTGTCATACACGCTCATTGGGAATGGATTGGCTTTCTGGAAAACCATACCAACTCTTTTTCTAAGTGTATTGATTTCAATATCTTTATAGATATTTTTGTTGTCTAATAAGAATTCACCTGTGATTTTACACCCTTCAACAAGATCATTCATTCGGTTGATTGATTTTAATAGTGTAGATTTACCGCAACCACTAGGTCCAATAAAACTTGTAATTTTGTTTTTATCTATATCCATAGAAATTCCATGTAATGCATGAAAATCTCCATAGAATAAATTTACATCTTTAATTGATAACTTTGGTGTACTCATATTCTATCCTTTCGCAAGCTTTTTCCCTAATATAGAAGATAAACTATTCATAATAATTACAAATACCAATAATACGACTGCAACAGCACATGCTTGTTCTGTATACAATCCTTCGGACATCAATTTATACATATGTACTGCTAATGTACTACCTGGCTCAAATACACTTGTGCTAATCTTTCCAACGGTACCGGATGTATAGATCAATGCAGCAGTTTCACCAACGATACGTCCCATACTCAAAACAATACCAGACATGATTCCAGGTACTGCACTTGGTAGAATGATACGGAAAATCGTTCGAAGTTTTCCTGCACCCAATCCATAACTACCTTCACGATAAGAATCTGGTACAGCCACCAAAGCTTCTTGTGTTGTACGCATTATCGTTGGAAGAACCATGATTGCAAGAGTCAAGGAACCAGCTAAAAGGCTTAATCCCATATTCAAGCTGACAACAAACATCAAGCTACCAAATAATCCATATACAATACTTGGGATACCTGCAAGAGTTTCTGTTGTCAACAATACAACTTTTACAAGTTTACTTCCTCTTTTAGCATATTCTACAAGATAGATTGCTGAACAGATGCCAATTGGCGCCGAAATCAACAGAGACAATAATACTACGTAGATCGTATTTATTATGGCTGGCATCATAGATACATTCTCAGTTGTATATTCCCATTCAAATAAAGATGGAGTCAAGTTTGGAATACCACGAATCAAAATATATGCTATGATGAAAAATAGAACCAAAATAGTGATAAAGGCAGCAACTTTTGTAATGATATTCAAAAATAAACTAACTGGATCTAAATGACGTTTCATATTATTTTGCCCCCTTTCGCTTTAAAGCACTAAAGGACAAGTTTATGATCAAAATAAACACAAACAATACACATGCTGTCGCAATCAAAGCCTCTCTATGAAGACCAGATGCATAAGACATTTCCAATACGATATTAGCTGTCATCGTTCGAACTCCGGATAATAAGGAATCCGGCATGATTGCATTATTTCCGGCAACCATGATAACCGCCATTGTTTCACCAATCGCACGGCCTACACCCAAGATCACACCAGCCAAGACACCTGACGTTGCAGCTTTCAAACAAACAAAAAATACACTTCTTTCATGTGATGCACCTAAGGCAAGAGCTCCTTCATAATAAGAATCTGGAATCGCCTGAAGGCTTGATTCTGATACAGATATGATCGTAGGAAGGATCATGATACCTAATAATACAGAAGCAGTTAAAACACCTTTTCCATTTCCACCAAAAATATCTTGGAAAAGGGGAACGATTACGATCAATCCAAAGAAACCATATACTATACTTGGAATACCCGCTAACAATTCAACCGCTGGTTTGATGATTGAATATAATTTTTTTGGGCAGAAGAATACTAGGTAAATAGCACATAGGATTCCGATAGGAACTCCGACAATGATCGCACCAGCTGTTACATACAAACTACCAATGATCATTGGGAAGATTCCAAATATTTCATTTAACGGTCTCCATTCCATACCAAAAATGAAGTTGGCAACTCCAATCTTTGCCATTGCAGGAAGACCATTCATAAACAAATAAAAACAAATGAAGAAGACTGCCAATATACTGAAACATGCCGCCAGCATAAAGACATATCTCATTACGTTTTCTCTTAGTTGCATGGATTCAATTCCTTTCTAGATATACATAAGAAAAGGGGTTTTCCCCTTTTCTTGAACAATCTTTAATTGTTTTCGCTTAAATTAAGCACCAATTTCAGACCAGTCAGTGATTTCACCTGTGTAGATCTGTTTTACTTGATCAACTGTTAAATCATCAATTGCATTGTTAGTATTTACGATTACCGCAATACCATCTGTAGCGATTACTGTTGGTACTAAACCAGCATCTGTTTCTTCTTGTTTCAATTCACGAGAACACATACCGATTTCATATACACCATCGATTGTATTTGTAGCACCTGTTGTTGAATCAGACTGTTGAACTGAGATTTCAACTTCAGGATTTAATTTCTGATATTCTTCAGCAAGTTTTTCCATCAATGGAGTTACTGAACTTGAACCACCAACTGTTAAGCTGCCGCTTAAGTTGCTAGCTGTATAAGTAGTTGTTGTATCCTGAGCGATATATCCTTCTTCTTCAACGATTGCCTGTCCATCTGTTGACATGATATAAGACATGAAGTCAGAAGCAATTTCGCTTAAATCTGTTCCATTTGTACATACGATGAATGGTCGAGAAACTTTATAATCTCCTGATTTTACATTTTCTGTAGTAGCTTCTACACCATCAATTTTAACAGCTTTAACATCATCGCTTAATGATCCTAAAGAAATATATCCGATTGCGTTTTCATTTCCCTGTACAGTAGAAATCATAACACTTGTAGAGTTTGTAACTTCTGCAGCACTTGTTGTGTTATCTACATCGTCTTCCATAACTCCAAATAATTCAACGAATGCTCCACGTGTACCTGAACCTTCTTCACGGCTTACAACGTTGATTGGCTGACTTCCTGAATCAGCTGTTCCTGATGAGCAACCAACCATTAAGGCTCCCATTCCTAAGGCAAACATACCCTTCACTAATTTGTTCATTTCATTTCCTCTTTTCTTTCATTTACATGATTATGATAAAAGAGAAATGTTAAAAGAACTTGCATAGTTTTGTTAAAAGAATGTAAAATACAAAAAAATTCTGCATTGAAAATGCAGAATTAAATCACTATAAAATTAAGCTTCCAACCTGATAAACAATAAATGCTGCAAGCCATGCAACTACAAGTTCAAAAACTATCATTTTAATCGTAAAACGCAATGAAGATTCTTTCTTGATCGTTGCCAACGAGCCAATGCAAGGTATATACAAAAGACAAAACAACATCAGACAAAACGCATTTAAACTGGTAAATCCTAGAGCGGATAAACTTGTCATCAAGCTAGACATTCCATGAGCCGAATTGATATTAGCCACTCCAAATAAGACCGCCGTACTTGAGACAACAACTTCTTTAGCTGAGATTCCTGCAACCAAGGCAACACATATCTGCCAAAAGCCAAGACCAACAGGTGCCATGATTGGTACCAATATATTTCCTAACATAGCTGCCAGACTTTCAGAAACATTGACTGTATATCCACTTGTTCCAATATGCATCAAAATCCAGATAACGATTGAAGCAATGAAAATCGTCGTTCCTGCTTTTGTTAAGAAATCCTTGACTTTTTCCCACACATAAATATAGACAGTATATGCACTTGGCATCTTATACATAGGCAACTCAATCAACAAAGGATTAGTGTTTTCTTCTTTATCAATTTTATGTAAGACCCACGCTATCAAAAGTGCAATCAAAATACCGATTATGTACATTGAATATGCGGCAAACATCGCATATTTACCAAAGAACATCCCGCTAAATAAGATATATACAGGCAATTTTGCACTACAGGACATAAATGGCGTTATCAACATTACTCGCTCTCGATCTTTTTTTGATTCAAGGGTACGACTTGCCATGATAGCTGGAACCGTGCACCCAAATCCCAACACCATAGGAATAAAAGCTCTTCCAGACAATCCCAATTTATCCATGATGTCATTCATCACATACGCGACACGTGCCATATATCCACTGTCTTCCAAAAAAGCCAGTGCCAAGAATAAGATGATGATATTTGGTAGAAATGTAATGATTCCGCCAACACCACCAATCACACCTTCTGTTATCAAATCAATCAACCAAGCTGATACATGAAGACTTTCCAGGCCAACTGTCGTAATTCCAATCAACCAATCAATAAAAATTTCTACATATCCTTTGATCGCATCTCCTAATAGGAAAGTCAATCCAAAAACTGCCAGCATGATCAATAGAAAAATCAAAATACCACCAATAGGATGCATGATATAAGAATCAATCTTATCCGTCAATTCTTCTTTTTGTTTTTTTCCTAACAATACTTCATGCAACAAAGCCTGGATAAAATCGTATTTTTCATTGATGATCTCTGTTTCATATCCTTCTGGATCAAAACCAACATTCAAAGGATAATTTTTCTTAATTTCATTATCATTTTCCAACCATTTTATCGCATACCATCTGGTATCTTTTAAACTATATTCTTTTTGAAGTTCCTTCTCTACTTTAGAAATAGTCTCCTCAATTTTTTTAGAATACACCATCGCATGTTCTTTGACACGCTCATCATGGATCGATAAAGGTTTATGGTTGATACCTGCTGTTGTTGGCCCAATAGCCTGTTTTTGATGAACCGCTGCATGAATCAAAGTCTGAATTCCCTTTTTCTTTCTTGCCACTACAGGGACGACGGGAATCCCTAAAATTTCCGCCAAGCGATGTAAGTCGATTTCCATTCCCCTTTTTTCGACAATATCCATCATATTTAATGCCATGACCATTGGTTTATTTAACTCCAGTAACTGAAGTGTTAGATACAAACTTCTCTCTAAGCTTGAAGCATCTACAACATCAATGATAACATCCACCTGATCACTGACAATAAACTGTCTAGACACCTGTTCTTCCATCGTATATGAAGTTAAAGAATATGTGCCGGGAAGATCTACGACATGAATTGTCATATTATGTTCCTTGATAGCACCTTCCATTCTTTCAACAGTAACACCCGGCCAGTTAGCCACTTTTAAATTTGCTCCTGTATACGCATTGAACAACGTAGTCTTTCCACAGTTTGGATTTCCTATAAATCCTACAGTTATTTCTTTTGACATGGAACCACCTCGATATGCTCACTAATATCTTTTCCTAACGCAAAACGTGTACCCCTTAAATTAATCGCAAGAGTTCCGTTACGCTTTTTATGTAAAATTTCTATTTCTGTATCCAAAGTCATTCCTAAAGCTTGTAATCTTCTCTGTGTTTGAAAAGCCAATTTCATTGAAACAACACTATATTTTTCATGAATATTCCCTTCACTTAAATTCATACTGCCTCCTAGATACTTTAGTAAGTTTAAGACCCACAAAAACATTTGTCAAATACTTGATAAATAGTTGTTTAAAGTGTGTTATACTCAAAACATGAAAATTATTATATCTCCCGCTAAACAGATGAGGTTAAATGAAGATACTTATTTTTCTTTAACCACTCCAATATATTTAGAAAAAGCTAAAAAACTTGCAGAACATTTGTCTACATTGTCGTATCAAGAACTAAAAAATGTCTTAAATTGCTCTGATTCTCTTGCAAAAAAAGCTTTTGAAAACTATAAGACAATCGATTTTGATCATAATCCTTCAATAGCAATATTAAGTTATAATGGAATCCAATATCAATATATGGCTCCATCTGTCTTTACTGATGAAGAATTTGCGTATATTCAAGACCATCTATTCATTCTATCCGGACTATATGGAATCTTAAAACCTTTTGATGGAATTGTTTCTTATCGTCTGGAAATGCAGTCCAAATGTCCTTTCTCCCTTTATGAATATTGGAATCAAGATCTAGCAGATGCAATCCAGGATGATACGATCTTAAATCTTGCTAGCGAAGAATATGCTAAATGTATTCGTAAATATAAAAAACTCATTGACGTTCGTTTCTGTCAAAGAGTTCAAGGCAAACTTAAAGAAAAAGGTGTTTATGCAAAAATGGCACGGGGTGAAATGGTTCGATATCTTGCACAAAACCAAATTGAAACCATTGATCAAGTAAAGACGTTTAATTATCAAAACTATGTTTTTTCACCAGAAAACAGCACCGATTCATTATTAACATTTATCCAGGAATGACCCTGGATTTTTTATTGGTGATTTATCATAATAAGTGCAACACTAAAAAAAGTCCATGGACTCTAATGAT
>CAMJQJ010000040.1 GCA_946408025.1 uncultured Faecalitalea sp. | reverse complement strand
TAACTCAAAGAACAAAAAAAAGAGATGGATTTCTCCATCTCAACAGAACAACAATTAAGCGTTTAAAGCAGCTTTAGCTTCATCACATAATTTAGTGAAGTTTTCTGCATCATGGATAGCCATCTCACTTAACATTTTACGGTTGATAGAAATGTTAGCTAATTTAAGTCCATGCATTAAACGAGAATAAGATAAATCGTTCATACGTGCAGCTGCATTGATACGAGCGATCCAAATCTTACGCATATTTCCTTTTAATTTACGACGATCGTTGTATGCATATTTGAAAGAATGCATTACCTGCTCATTTGCAGTTTTATATAATGTGTGTTTTGAACCAAAATATCCTTTGGCTAATTTCAATACGCGTTTTCTACGAGCGCGTGAAACAGTTCCACCTTTTACTCTTGCCATTATTTAATCCTCCCTTATTTAACTAACATATCCTTGATACGTTTGTAGTCAGTAGCATGTACAGTTGCTGGTTTTGCTAAATGACGTCTTTGTTTTTTAGTTTTTCCATGGAAACGGTGAGATGTATAAGCATGAGATCTCTTTAATTTTCCACTTCCTGTTTTTTTAACACGTTTTGCTAATCCTCTGTGGCTCTTCATTTTAGGCATATTCTTATCCTCCTTTGTTATTTCTTCTTTGGTGCCAACACCGTTGACATCGTATTTCCTTCCAGCTGAGGTTTTTTCTCAACTACGGCAATTTCGCTCATAGCTTCCAAAAAGTCATTCATGATCTTCTTTCCAACCTCAACTCGAGTGATCAAACGACCTCGGAATCGCATATCAACTTTTACCTTCATTCCTGCCTCAACCCATTTTGTCGCATGACGTAATTTCGTTTCAAAATCATGCGTATCAATGATTGGTGATAAGCGTAAAGACTTAACTTCAACAACATGTTGTTTACGTTTAGCTTCCTTGGCTTTCTTCTGCTGTTCAAAGTGATAACGGCCATAATCTAAGACCTTACATACGGCTGGACGAGCTTTCGGTGCAACACATAACAAATCTAAATTTTGTTTGTATGCAATGTCCAATGCTTCTTTTTTTGACATAACGCCCAACTGAGTTCCATCTACATCAATAACTAACACTTCTTTAAATGGAATCTTCTCATTAAACAAATCATCATTGACATTGTTTGGGGCAACTTTTCTATTATTGATATTCGACACCTACCTTTTTCTAAACAAAGAAAATGGGCACACAAAGGCACCCATTAATTTCACAAATTCACAATTGAATTGGCTGTGAACCCATGTCCTTTGGACATCAGGTGAGAAGGGGTGCTTCTATCTTTCCATTTCTTTCTTAGCTATTCTAACATGTTTACTTTTTATTTTCAATATCATTTTTGATTTTTGTTCTCTCGTATAATAGTTGTTCTTTATTTTTAGAATGTTTTACATTCAAAAAATAAGCCCACTCTAGTTTTTCATGCTCAACTCTGTAATCACATTCTATCAACTTTTGCCGATAATACTCTAGTTTATTTTCTAAATAAGGAATACATTCTTCAATACCATATTTAATCACAATAGACGTCATCTCATACATCACAAGTCCAAACGCATGGGTTTCTACATGAACTGATCCACAAGCTTGCCCAACTGCATGAGCTAAAGCTTTGACATATGCATCATCAGTTTCCTTGGCAATCGCATGAACAGACAATAAGGCTTTTTTCGCATGTGGCATTTTAACATGACCTTGCATCCATTCTGTGCATAAATCTAATGCAATATTAACTCTGCCATCGTTTATTAATAACTGATTTAATTCATTTGCCGGAATTTTTGCACATGTTAGGGCCCATAATGTCAAAGTCTTATGGGGGTACTTCCGTATTTCCTCTAATAAGGGCTGTAGACAGGATGATTTACGATCAAACAGAATTTGATTCTTTCTCTTTTGTTTATTTTTTACATCTTCTATGTCAAGCATATAAATACCTATTAAAAAAGAACAGCGATTGCTGTTCTAAAATTCAAGTGGTGCGGGTGAAGGGACTCGAACCCCCACGCCGAAGGCGCCAGATCCTAAGTCTGGTGCGTCTGCCAATTTCGCCACACCCGCGTTCTCCTGAAAGCTTATTTATAATACTATATAATTTTAAAAAATGCAAGTGTTAATGTAAAATTGTTGGTTTTTCTAACATTTCCAACTCTTCTTGCACATAGGCCTCTAGTTTTTCAATAAATTCGTCATTAATTTCAACACCATCAATAACTAAAGGACTTTCTATTCCATCATCACGCACAAAATGAATCTTTGGAATTTGATTCCATTTTTTTCGGATTTCAGAATTATCCAACTTTTTTAACTGTTCAATGATCGGTCTAGCGATCTGTTCAATTACCTTATCTTCATTCATATTTTACATTATAGTCAAAACTTCAAATCTAGCAAGTAAATTACAAAAACATTTTAAATGAGTAAAGCAATTTTCAAATCCAATACACCTCTAGACAATAAATTAGCTTTAAATGAAATTTGCATTTATTCACTCTTTAACAGTAAAACCACACAATAAATATATATAATATTTAATTAACAAATAGTTCAATTGTTCCATAAAAATTTTATGTATTAATTTTGAAGGCAATAAGCGATGTTCTATTTTGATTGATGAAAAAAATACTGTGAATTATTCAATGGTTAATTATTTCTTAGTCATAAATTCATACATCCGAAATTAAAAGCGCTTTTAAGCGCTTTTTCTATTTAATATGTAATTTTCTTGATTCTTCCAAAACCAATGGTTCCCTGCCCCGTATGCGACATGATAATAGCTTTAAATTCATGCTGTTCCACAGGTTGATGAACTACTTCTTCTAACATCACCTTTAGCTCATCACTCATCTTGCGATTGTCTGCATCAATGATCATCCAATCATAATCAGCAGGATCAATTCCTTTAGTAATATATTCAATTCCTTGAATATATGCTTTTTTTAAAGTACGTACTTTGGCAACTACATCAATAGCACCATGATCAACGCATAAAATAGGTTGGATCTTTAACAATCCAGCAAGACTTGCCGCTGCAGGCGAAATACGTCCTCCATTTTTTAATGTTGTTAAATTTTCAGGAATCAAAGCCGCCAACATATTTCCCTCAGTCTCAATTTTTTCTTTGACCTGGGCTGTAGTATATCCCTTTTTAAACATTTCTCGCGCCGTCAACAACATTTTGATAACTGGATAACAAACAAACTCTGAATTAACAACAGTTACTTTTCCATCAAAATTTTTTGCTGCTTGTAAGGCGCTACTACAAGTACCTGACAATGCATAAGTTAAAGGCAAGTAGAAAACTTCATCATATGTTTCCAACAAATCATGCCACATCTTGACCATATCCCCAAGCAATGGCTGTGCCGTTTTTACACTTTCGTTATTATTTAAAGCTTCGATGATCATAGAATCATCAATGTTTACACCTTCAATATATTCTTTATCTTTTATAACAATAGGCATTCGCAATACATGAATATCTAATTCTTTTGCTTCCTGTTCAGTAATATCTGCACTTGAGTCGCACATTAAAGCTATCTTAGTCATACTCTCACATCCTCGTTATAATTTACTCTAACACAATTTTTCTATAAATAACAGATTATTCCCCTTTTCGCTTAGATTTCTGGATCAGTTTTTTATAAACCGGAAGAATCGTTTTTAAATCATCAAAAGATGTTAACTTCCATTCCCAGTTTGGTGAACCGACCGTGCCCGGTGTGTTGATCCTTGCTGTATCATCTAAAGTCAATAAATCTTGAATAGGAAAGATCACAAGATCAGATATACTATTAAACACCGCATGAATGATTCGATCTGTACATTTTCTTTCTTTATACTTTTTAAATTTTTGTGAGATTTTTCTTTTCTGGTAGGAAGAAAGATCTTTATACCATCCTACTAAAGTTTGATTATCATGTGTTCCCGTATAAACAATCGTATTCTGTGTTTCCTTAAAATCATTGTTGGATTCATATGGGTCCAGTTCAAATTGAACAATTTTCATTCCGCTTAATCCATAATAATCTCTAAGTTCAAAAACTTCTTCTCTTAGATCTCCTAAATCTTCCGCCACGATATGAATATCAGGAATTTTTTTATTGATCATATCAAATAATTCGTATCCAGGAGCTTCTACCCATTCTCCAACTTCTGCAGTTGGACAGCTGGCTGGAATTTTCCAATATGTATCAAATCCTCTAAAATGATCGATTCGAACAATATCAAATAAAAATGTGCTCCAGATCAAACGATCAATCCAAAATTGAAAATCCGTCTCTTTTAAGTAATCCCAATCGTAGATTGGATTCCCCCATCTTTGACCAGTTTTACTAAAGTAATCCGGCGGCACACCTGCTACATATGTTGGATTATATTTCTCATCTAATAAGAAACATTTTTTATTCGTCCAAACATCTGCCGAATCAATTCCAACATAAATAGGAATATCTCCAACAATTTCTATGCCTGCTTCATTTGCATATTTTTTTAGATCAAACCATTGTTTATAGAAGACATATTGAACAAACATCTCGTATTCCAATTGTGGTCGATGTTGTTCGATATCATATTGAAAAGTATCCGGCCACTCCTGCTCTTCAACAGGCCATTCTTGCCAACATTTTAGATCATGTTTTTTCTTCAATGTGATAAAGGCAGCATAATTAAATAACCATGGATGTTTCTCTTTGAAATAATGAAATCCATCTCTTTCAACACCTGTTTCCATGCATCTTTCAAAGGCCATGTATATGTAAGTTTCTTTAAAAGATCTTACCTTTGAATAATCAATCGAGCTATCTTCTCCTAGATACTCTTCGATTTCTTCACTCTTTAATAAACCCCATTCCACAAGCAATTCCAGAGAAATATAGATTTCGTCTCCTGCATAGGAAGAGTATGGCTGGTAAGGTGAATTTCCATATCCTACTGGATTTAAAGGAAGAATCTGCCAAACTTTAAATCCTGCTTTTTTGATTAAATCTACAAACTCATAAGCGCTCTTTCCAAAATCACCGATTCCATGTGATCCACAAAGCGTGGACACTGGAGCTAGTATACCTGTACGTCTTGTCATAACGATCCTCCAACATTTTTACAATAAATGGTATTCATGTTCCCAATTGGAATCGATAAAGAATTGACTGGATTCTTTAGCTTTTTCAAGATCCATGTATGTGTAATTTCCACACTCTTCTTTTTTCGCACCTGGAATTTCCTTGTCCCAGCAGGAAATTTCTTGGAACACTTCTTTGATGACATCGATGACTGTTTCAAATGATAAATCTTTAATGATTAGATAAAAACCTGTCATGCATCCCATAGGTCCAAAATATATAACTTTATCGGCATATTTTCCATTTCTTAATAAAGTCGCTCCAATATGTTCAATCGTATGAGCAGCTTGAGGATCAAGCGGTGTATCCACATTAGGCTCACACATACGAATATCATATGTAATCAATGCATCATCCACACGCGAGATATATACACCTTTTTTTAACTTCGTATGATCCACACAAAAACTTTTTATTCTTTCCATAGTACATTCCTCTTATCCAATATTGTAATCATTTCTTTTTTCAAACTCCTGTTTCTTGGCATCATTCCAACGATCTACAGGTCGATAGTATCCACTTACTCTTGCCCAGACTTCACTTTTTTTGCCACATACAGGACAGGTTGATTGTTTTCCATTAATATATCCATGTTCTTTACAAATGGAGTAAGTTGGCGAGAGAGTAAAATAAGGTACTTTATATTTAGTACAAATTAACTTGATCAAATTTTTGATTGCCTTTGAATCAAAGATGCGCTTATTCAAATACACATCAAATACTGTTCCACCTGTATATAATGATTGAAATCTCTCTTCAATTTCCGATGCTTCAAAGACATCGATCTTAGCATCAACAGGAAGGATTGCTGAATTTGTATAATATTGATCAGCCTGAATATCTGGATACAATATATGATCTTTTTTCTGAAAACGATAGGTCACATGTTCAGCAGGTGTTGCCTCTAAATTAAATAACTCATGATATTCGTGCTGATACTCCAACAAACGTTTCTTCATATGTAAAAGAACTTCTTCACAAAAATCCTGTGTTTCCTTTTCTAACAAAGAAGCTTGAAGCCATTTGGCATTGATACCTGCTTCATTCATACCTATCAAACCAATCGTTGAAAAATGATGGTCAAACGTTTGAATATATCGTTTCGTATATGGGTAAAGACCACCATTCAAAAACTTGTCCAGCACTTGTCGTTTAACATGTAAACTTCTAGCCGAAATATCCATAAGATAATCCAATTTCTGAAAGAAATCTTCTTTATTTTCTGATAAATACGCAATTCGAGGCATATTTATCGTGACCGTACCAATATTTCCGGTATTTTCTCCATAGGCAAACAACCCACCTGATTTATTGATCAGTATATCTTCTTTAAACTCATTATCAAAGTTTTCTCTTAAATCAATAGGTCTTCGATTTGTCGCAATACAGTTGGCAAAATAAGGGGTTCCATATTTAGCCGCCAATTCAAACAATAAATTATTATTTTCCCCATTTTCAAAATCAAAATCTTTGGTAATTGAAATCGTAGGAATTGGAAATTTAAAACCGCGCCCTGTCTGATCACCATGAATCAAGATATCCAAAAACACTTTTTGAATCATGTTCATCTCTTTTTGACAATCTTTATATGTAAAGTCTTGAAGTTTTCCTCCTACGATACAAGAAGTATCTTTTAACTCTTCAGGAACGATCCAGTCAAATCCAATATTGGAAAAAGGTGACTGTGTTCCCCAGCGACTGGGAATATTCACTCCATATATAAATGTTTCAATACATTTGTGTACTTCATTCTCACTTAAATCATCCACTTTGATAAATGGAGCCAAATATGTATCAAATCCTATAAGGCTTTGAGCTCCTGCCCACTCATTTTGCATGATCCCCAAAAAGTTTACCAGTTGATTTACCAGAGCAAATAAATGTTTGGCTGGTCTAGATGTAACATTTTCTTTAACACCGCCTAAACCTTCCAATAAGAACTGGTGCAAAGACCATCCAGCTCGATCAGCCGTTAACATATCTAGATCATGAATATAAATATCTCCATTTACATGCGCTTGAGAAATCTGTTCATCATAAATCTCATTTAACCAATAATTTTGTGTGATTGCTCCTGAATTGGACAAAATCAAACCACCTACAGAATACAATTCAAGTGACCCCTCTTTTTTCTTTGCGGTACTTTGACTTAAATACGAATCAACAATATTCTTGTAGTCTTTGACCGTATTGGAAATGTCTCGCACATTTTCTCTTTGTTTACGATACAGGATATAGGCTTTTGCCACTTGATAATATCCTGTTTCTGATAATATCTTTTCAACACTATCCTGAATTTCTTCGACTTGAATCGAATGATTTTTGATTTTGTCTTGAAAATCCGAAGTAACCCGTAAGGCAAGTAAATCGATGATCGTATCATCCGTATCGAGTTTCAAAGATAAAAAAGCTTTCTTAATTGCTGCCTTTATCTTATTAATATCAAAAGATACAAGTTTTCCATCACGCTTCTCTACCTGAAACATATACTTCCCCCTTTATTTGTGTATTTGGTATAAACGCTTTAAAAATATGTAAAGCTTCATTCATTTCGTTTTGATCAAAAGCACGATAACTTTCAACCATGGTCGATGGATTTGACATCAAAGTCACTTGTTTTACCCCTTTAAGCCATCTCGCCATTTCCTTTAAACGATTGGTATCATGTAATTCTTTAATCAAAGTAATCGTAATATCATAATCGATTTGATTTCTTTTTAAGATTTCGATCGATCTTGTAATAATATCGGTATCAAAATTTGGAACGCCAATCGTTTCTCCATAATAAGAAGGAGCATTTTTAAGATCCAGGCTCACAAAATCAATCAATTTTTGATCAATCCATGATTTAAGTCGATCTGGATACGATCCATTCGTTTGAATCTTCACAAGATATCCTAATTTCTTTACATATCTTAAAAAAGGTGCAAGTTCTTCGTGCATTAAAGGTTCTGGTTCCTTAAAACAAACAGCATCATATATATCTTTACGTTTTTCTAAAAAATTTTTAATATCTTCTAGGTTTAGCTCCATACGATTTTCATTTAAGAAAATCAAATTACGTTTAGTACAGTGTTTGCAACGAAAATTACAGCCTGCTGTACTCAAGACAGTCGAAATCTTATCCGTATAAAAGCTCAAATCCACTTTCTGATGATCGAAAAACTGAATCTGTTCATCATCTTTATCTGCGAAGACCTTTGCATTTTCAGCCATATCTTCATATAAATAAGAGAATTCTTCGATTTTTTTAGAAGGAATAGATTGAATGATGTGCTTCCACCAATTTCTTCGAATACTATAAATCTGATTCATAACTTCTTTGGTCTTATCGGTCGTATATAATTCTTTGGCCCGTTTATCTTTGATCGAAGACTGTACGATGACATACCCTAAATTAACCAATTTTTGAACATTTTTTGTGATTGTTCCCTTGTCATATCCACCATCTAAAGCAATCTTTTGCATCGATATTCCCTCTTCTTCATAAATCGCAATCAAGATTGGCAATTGTGCATATGTCAAAGATAAATTTGCAAGTTTTTTATCGTAATATTTTTGGGTACTGCGATATAAAATGCTGATGTCCATCAACAAATCATTCTGTCTAGCCATATATTCTCCTCAATTAGTCATAGTTTATCATGCAAAAGTTGCCCATTCAACTATTTATAAATAAAATAAAAAGATCAGACAACTGCCTGATCTTATCAACATTATTTTACTTTTGCGTCAAAATGTTCATCACGTACAACGACATCGTGTGCGCCACCTTCTACGATACTTGTACTTGACACAAGAGTGACTTTGGCATTTTTTTGAAGTTCTGGAATCGTTAAGCATCCACAGTTACACATTGTATGTCGAATCTTGGATAAAGTTAGACCAACATTATCGCGTAAGCTTCCTGCATAAGGGACATATGAGTCAACGCCTTCGACAAAAGACATTTTATTTTCTCCACCAACATCATAACGCTGCCAGTTTCTAGCGCGGGCACTACCTTCACCCCAGTATTCTTTCATATAATTTCCATTTACACTGACAATCTTATTTGGTGCTTCTTTAAAGCGAGCAAAATATCTTCCTAACATTACAAAATCGGCACCAAAGGCAAGTGCTAATGTGATGTGATAATCATGCACGATACCACCATCACTACAAATCGGAACATAAACACCTGTTTCTTCAAAATATTTATCACGAGCACGAGCTACATCCAATGTAGCAGTAGCCTGTCCACGTCCAATTCCTTTTTGTTCACGAGTGATACAGATAGAACCACCACCGATTCCAATTTTAATAAAGTCTGCTCCTGCTTCGGCAAGGAATCTAAATCCTTCTTCATCCACAACGTTTCCGGCACCAACTTTTACTGTATCTCCGTATTTATCACGAATCCATTTGATCGTGTTTGCCTGCCATGCGGAATATCCTTCACTTGAATCGATACATAAAATATCTACACCCGCATCTACTAGAGCTGGAACACGTGTTTCATAATCGCGTGTATTGATACCAGCACCAACGATATAGCGTTTGTCAGCATCTAATAATTCATTTGGATTATCTTTATGTGATTCATAATCTTTTCTGAACACAAACGCTTTTAAATGTTGTTCATCATCCACGATTGGAAGCTGATTCAATTTATGATCCCAAATCAAATCATTAGCTTCTGATAATGAAATATCTTCTTTACCAACGATCAATTTTTCAAACGGTGTCATAAATTCTTTAACTTTTGTTGCCTTATCCATTCGGCTGATGCGATAGTCACGGCTTGTTACGATACCTACAAGTTTTCCATCTGCTTCCCCATTATCCGTAACTGCCATCGTAGAATGACCTGTTTTTTCTTTAAGAGCAATTACATCGGCAAGCGTTGCTTCTGGAGAAATATTTGAATCACTACCTACAAAACCAGCTTTTGTCGCTTTTACTTTTCTTACCATAGCTGCCTGGTTTTCAACAGACTGGCTACCAAAGATAAAACTGATTCCACCTTCTCTAGCCAATGCACATGCCATTTCCTCTCCACTAACAGCCTGCATTACTGCAGATACCATAGGGATATTCATGCTCAAAGAAGGTTCTTCCCCTTTTTTAAATTTAACGATTGGAGTTTTTAAACTCACTCGATCAGGGGTACAATCCTCAGATGTATAACCTGGAATCAATAAATACTCACTAAAAGTTCTTGATGGTTCTTCAAAAAATTTTGCCATAAACGTCTCCTTTTCTTAAGTTTTATCTATTATAAATCTTACACAAAAATTCATCAAGTTTATTTATACTTAAGCTTAAAATTTAAAAACAATAACACTATATGGAGCTACCAATATCTTGTTGGTGTTACTGGAATTACACTGTCCATTATCAAACAAAATTCTTACATCAGCTTGAAGATCATAATTAAAATAACGATTAGTTGGATTAAAAATAACACCACAGCTGTCATCATTTTTCTTGGTGTAATAAACCAAAGCACAACCTTCGATATCATTAAACGATACATTTTCCAATTCTTCTTTTGTACTTAAACGGAAACATTCATGTTCTTTACGAATACTTATGAGCTTTTTAGTATCATTCATGATCGTGATATGAATATCTCGTCTTTGATAATCAATACAGTTATAATTATCACTTCGATTATATGAATTGCCTAGATTTTGTTTGGTACGACCAAATTCCTGCCCGGCATGAAGGAAAGGAACACCCAGAGCCAATAATACCATCGCATTGGCCAACACTTGTCTTTTTTCTCGTATTTCTCTTCCCTCTTCTCGACAACAAACTCTGTTTTTATCCCATAGTGTATGATTATCATGACACTCCACATAATTGATTGTCTTTTCCATGTTGTCATAATATCCAATGTCAACACAACCACATAAAGCATGAGAAGCCGCTTCGATCATTTCCACAGCTCCATTTGAGTATCCTTTTCGTTCCAATTCGCCATTAGAACCACGAATATGTTCTCTAAAATAATCGTTGAAATGTCCCACTTTTTCCATCTTATGTTGATTTAATTGACTTGCTCGACGATCTTCTGCCAAAAAGCTAGGCATGTTCCATCCTTCGCCATAGACCATAAAATCTGGTTTTAGCTTACGACATTCTCGCTCAATTTCATTCACAAGATCAATATCTAAGATTCCCATCAAATCAAAACGGAATCCATCTACATCAAACCATTCCACGATTCGCTTGCAAGTATCAACAAAATATTTATGTGACATCCTTTGCTGAGTATCGATGTCATTGCCGCAATAACTACCGTTGGAAAATTCTCCTTGTTGATTCATCAGAAAATAATAATCCGGAACCAGTTTTTCTAAAGGATAGTTCTCTTTTTCATACACATGATTGAATACCAGATCCAAATTCACACGAATACCGGCCATATGACAATTTTGTACAAGTTCAGCAAATTCTTCTACACGGCATACCGCATCTTTAGGATTGGTAGAATAATAGCCTTCCAGACAGCGATGTGCAACTGGATCATAGCCCCAGTTATAAAAGATATTTGGATACACTTCATCAACACTGCCAAAATCAAATACCGGTAAAAGTTGTACATGTGTGATACCAAGGCTTTTCAAATACGAAAAGCCAGTATTTAAAGCACGTGTTTTTTCATTTTCTTCAGTAAATCCTACAAATTTTTTTGGATGATCAACACCAATATTGGCTTGTGCTGTCATATCACGAATACTCGCTTCATAAATGATTGCATCCGTAGCTTTTTCCATTGGTTTTAATTTGATCTTTTGTGGCATAGATAAAGTCTTTGGATCAACTACCACACTGGCCAAACTATTTTGAGTGCAGAATGAAGAATATGGATCGATTATTTCGTTCCATTGACCATTGGTTCGAACCATAAATGTATAATGATACCCTGAAATATTTTTATTGACGCGAGCCTCATAGATTCCTCGATCTTTTCTTTCCATTTCATAGATTTCACGTTTGCCATTCGACTCTAGACAAAGCTGAATACGATAAGCCACTGGAGACCAAAGCTTAAATGTCGTTACAGCTGGAGCATATAAACATCCAAGATCATTTCCATCATAATAGAATTCTTCATTAAATCGATTTGTTTTGACAATATGCGAATAATGACAAACAGCTCGTTTACAGTGCTCATCATATAACGTATATTCCTCACCAATATTGATCATTCCATTAATTGATAATCGATAATGCGTATATCCATTATATAGATCGCTCATTGATTGAATAGTTAAAGGAATGATGTGATCTTGTGTATCTTTCAAATGAAAGATGCGACTACTTCCATTAAAAAAGTTCTTGGACATATACACATTTAAAACATCATAATCATCTAAATAAGCCTCATAAGGTTCTTTCATTCTCATGCTTCATATCTCCTATATTTGATAGTATCATTCTATCATATTAAAAAGACAAAGCTCAAAAAAAATGGTATATTATACAAAAACAAGGAGGATTTGTATGAACAAATATCGTATCGAAGAAGATTGTCTGGGACAAGTTCAAGTAGAGGCTGACAAATATTGGAAAAGCCAAACTCAAAGAAGCATTGAAAACTTTAAAATTGGTTATGAAACAATGCCTCAATCAATCATTGTAAGCTTTGCAATCCTAAAAAGCGCCTGTGCCAAGGCAAACCTATATTTCAACAAGATTACACAGGAACAATGCGATTACATCATTAAAGTCTGTAAAGAAATTGAAGAAAAAAAACATATGGATCAATTCCCATTAAAAGTATGGCAGACAGGTTCAGGAACACAAACAAATATGAACGTCAACGAAGTAATCAGTATGATGGCTAATGAAAAAGCAGAAAAAAAACTTTGCCATCCTAACGATACGGTGAATTGTTCACAAAGCTCAAATGATACATTCCCGGCAGCCTTGCATATCATGATTGCCAAAAAAATCTTGGAAGATTTGATTCCAGAGCTGGATGAAATCATCAAAACCTTTAAAAAGCTAGAAGAAGAAAATAAAGGAATCATTAAAATCGGACGTACCCACCTTCAAGATGCTACCCCACTTTATTTTTCACAAGAATTAAGTGGTTATCGTTCAATGATCGAACATAGTAAAGATCAAATCTTAAATAGCTTAAATTATATATATGAATTAGCCTGTGGAGCTACCGCTGTTGGATCTGGTATCAATTGTCCAAAAGGATTTGATGAGATTGTCTGCTCAATCTTGCAGGAACACACAAACATTCCATTTAGACCTGATCCAAATAAATTTCATGCTCTTACTAGTAAAGATGCCTGCGTCCTTGTCAGTGGTGCACTTAAAGCACTTGCTGCTAACTGCATGAAGATTGCCAACGATATTCGATAGATCGGAAGAGCACACGTCTGAACTCCAGTCACCAATGGAAATC